>NZ_JBHVFF010000272.1:0-11769 GCF_042801895.1 Streptomyces sp. NPDC057543
CGCCTCCTCCGATCGCGGCAGCTCCGCCACCCGAATCCCACAACTTTTATTGCGCAATAAAGATTGCGCAAGTTTTCTTTCTTATCTACGGTGGGGGCATGGCAAGCAAGGAATCACGCCGGATCTCGGATCTGGAGACCCTGAAGGCATTCGGGCACCCCCTGCGGATGAAGCTGTACCGGCTGCTCTACATCTCCCGTCAGGCCACCGCCTCCCAGCTCGCCGAGCAGGTCGACGAGGCGGTCTCGCTGGTCAGCTACCACCTGCGCAAGCTCGCCGACCACGGTCTGATCGAGGAGGCCGAGCAGCAGGGCAAGGACGGCCGGGAGCGCTGGTGGCAGCCCGCCTCGAAGGGTTTGAGCTTCCACGACGAGGACTTCAGCGACGCGCCCGAGAAGGTCGCCACGCACACCGCTGTCGGTCGGCTCTCCTTCGAGCAGCGCAACGAGCTGTACCTCCGCTACCTCGACTCGGCCCAGAGCTGGTCACCGGAGTGGCGCAGCGCCTCCTCCGGCTCCGAGTACCTGGCACGGCTCACCGCCGAGGAGCTCGCCGCGCTCAGCCGCGAGGTGCACGAGCTGATCGACCGGTACGAGGAGCTCGGACGTGCCCGCGACGAGGCGGGCGACACGCAGGGGCGCGAGAACGTCGCCATGCACCTGTACGCATTCCCGTTCCGCACCTGAGCCGACGCCCCGGGAGGACGCCCCTCATGACCGTCACCGCCACGGCCTCGAAAGCTCTCGAACGCCCCGCCCACCGCGACGGAAACGTCCTGCGCTGGCTCGGCGCCTACATGGCGTCGATGATCGGCGACAGCGTCTACTTCATGGCACTCGCCTGGGCCGCCGCCCGTACCGGAAGCGCCACCCAGACCGGACTCGTCCTCGCCGTCGGCTCCATACCCAGGGCCCTGCTGATGCTCGGCGGGGGAGTGCTCGCCGACCGGATCGGACCGCGCCGCGTCGTCATCGGCAGCGACGCCGCCCGCTGCCTGGTCGTCCTGGGCCTGGCGGGTGCGCTGCTGGTCACCTCGCCCGCCGTGTGGATGCTGATCGCCGTCGCGCTCGTCTTCGGCGCGGTCGACGCCCTCTTCCTGCCCGCCGTGGGCGCCCTGCCACCCCGGATCACCGCCGCCGGACAGCTGGCCCGCGTCCAGGGGCTGCGCGGACTCGCCTCGCGCGGCGCCAATGTCGTCGGAGCACCGCTCGGTGGTGTCGCGGTGGCCGTCGGCGGTCCGAGGCTCGCGTTCGCCGCGGCCGGGGTGCTCTTCGCCGTATCGTTGCCGCTGCTCCTGTCCCTGCGGATCAGCCCACTGCCCGCCCGGGAATCCGCCGAACCGTCAGGCACCGCCTGGCACGACCTGGCCGACGGGCTGCGCCACATCCGACGTCACCCGGTGCTCGGACCGCTGATGCTCACCGTCGCCCTCAGCGAACTGGGCTTCGCGGGGCCGACCAACCTCGGACTGATCCTGCTCGTCCGTGAACGCGGCTGGGGCGCTACCGGCATGGGCTGGGTCGTCGCCGCGTTCGGGATCGGCGCCGGTGCGTCGGCCCTGCTGCTCGCCGTGCGCGGCCGGGTGCCACGGGCCGGGCTGGTGATGTGCCTGACCGTGCTCGTGGGCGCGGTGTCCATCGGGGCCCTGGCCTACGCCCCCTCGGTGGGGTTCGCCGTCGCCGTCGCCGTCTGCGTCGGGCTCTTCGGGGGCCTCGGGGGCGCGTTGTGCGGCGCCCTGACCCAGACCGCTGCCGACCCCGCCTACCTCGGCCGGGTCACCTCGGTCTCGACGCTCTTCACGCACGCGATCGCCCCGCTCAGCTACCCGGTCACGGGAGCCGCCATCGGCGCATGGGGGACGGGCCCGGTGTTCGTCGCCGGCGCCGTGGTGTGCGCGGCGGGGGCGGTGACCGCTCTGGCCTTCTCCCGGCTGCGCCGCGCGGAACTCCCCCGCTGACCCGGACCCGGACCCGGACGCCTGGGGGTCTGTCCGACCCTGATCAGCCGGACAGGCCCTACATCCCCAGCTCCGCCGTGTGCAGCCGGGCCACCGCCTCCTGGTCGCCCGCCAGCTCCACCGTCGCCGCGTCCTGCCGGCCGAACGCGAAGAGCAGCAGCTCGCCCGGCTCGCCGGTGACCGTCACCACCGGGGTGCCCTTGTGCGCCACCGCCGTCTGGCCGTCCGGGCGGCGCAGCACCAGCCCCACCGGGGACTTGCGGCCCAGCAGCCGGGCCGTCCTCTCGGCGCGCGACCACAGCACATCGGCGAAGACCGGGTCCAGCTCCCGCCGCGACCAGTCCGGCTGGGCCCGGCGCACATCCTCCGCGTGGATGTAGAACTCGACGGTGTTCGCGGCCTCGTCGATCTGCTTCAGACCGAACGGGGACATCCGTGGCGGCCCGGTGCGGATCAGCTGGATCAGTTCCTCGTACGGTTTCGCCGTGTACTCCTCCTGCACCCGTTCGAGGCGGTTCCTCAGCAGTCCCAGCACCATCCCGCCCGCCGCGTCCGGCCGGCGCTCCCGGACCACCACATGGGCGGCCAGGTCCCGGGTCGTCCAGCCGTGGCACAGGGTCGGGGCTTCCGGTCCCGCCGCCTCCAACAGGTCGGCGAGCAGAAGTCGTTCACGCTTCGCATGGGTCGACATGGTCGCCAGCGTACGACCGTCGCGCGCGGTCCGCCCAGTGGACGCAACCCCGGACCGCTCCCGCGCCCACGGCACAATGGGCCCATGACCAGCGCGCCCACGCCCAGCACCCCGCCGCCGTCCGGCAACCTCGACCCGGCCATCGCCGCCCGCCTCAAGCGCGGCGCCGACGGCCTCGTCCCGGCCATCGCCCAGCAGTACGACACCGGCGAAGTGCTGATGCTCGGCTGGATGGATGACGAGGCACTGCACCGCACCCTCACCACCGGCCGCTGTACCTACTGGTCCCGCAGCCGCCAGGAGTACTGGGTCAAGGGCGACACCTCGGGCCACATCCAGCTGGTCAAGTCCGTCGCCCTCGACTGCGACGCCGACACCGTCCTCGTCAAGGTCGACCAGACGGGTGCCGCCTGCCACACCGGCGACCGCACCTGCTTCGACGCCGACGTCCTCCCGCTCGCGCAGTAGGGTCAGCCGCCATGGATCTTGAAACCTTCCGCAAACTGGCCGTCGACCGGCGCGTCATCCCCGTCAGCCGCCGCCTCCTCGCGGACGGCGACACCCCGGTCGGGCTCTACCGCAAACTCGCGGGCGAGCGCACCGGCACCTTCCTCCTCGAATCCGCCGAGAACGGCCGCACCTGGTCGCGCTACTCCTTCATCGGGGTACGCAGCGCCGCCACCCTCACCGCACGCGACGGACAGGCCCACTGGCTGGGCACCCCGCCCGTCGGTGTCCCCGTCGACGGCGACCCGCTGCGGGCCCTGCGCGCCACCATCGAGACCCTGCACACCCCGCACGACCTGGTCGTCGACGACGGGCTTCCCCCGTTCACCGGCGGCATGGTCGGCTACCTGGGCTACGACATCGTGCGCCGCCTGGAGAAGATCGGCGACAGCGTCGAGGACGACCTCCACCTCCCCGAGCTGACGATGCTGCTCACCTCGGACCTGGCCGTACTGGACCACTGGGACGGCAGCGTCCTGCTGATCGCCAACGCGATCAACCACAACGACCTCGCGACCGGCGTCGACGAGGCGTACGCGGACGCCGTCGCCCGTCTCGACGCCATGGAGCAGGACCTCTCCCGCCCGGTCGAGAACGCCCCCGCCTCCCTCCCGCCGTCCGAGCTTCCCCCGTACAACGCCCTGTGGGGCGGCGAGGCGTACCAGGACGCAGTCGAGGACGTGAAGGAACGCATCAGGGCCGGCGAGGCCTTCCAGGTCGTCCCCTCCCAGCGCTTCGAAACCCCGTGCACGGCAAGCGCGTTGGACGTCTACCGGGTGCTGCGCGCCACCAACCCGTCGCCGTACATGTACCTCTTCCGCTTCGAGGGCTTCGACGTCGCCGGCTCCAGCCCGGAAGCCCTCGTCAAGGTCGAGGACGGCCGCGCCATGGTCCACCCGATCGCCGGGACCAGGCACCGCGGCGCCACCCCGCAGGAGGACCAGGCCCTCGCCGAGGAACTCCTCGCCGACCCCAAGGAACGCGCCGAGCACCTGATGCTCGTCGACCTCGGCCGCAACGATCTGGGGCGGGTCTGCGAACCCGGCACCGTCGAGGTCGTCGACTTCATGTCGATCGAGCGTTACTCGCACGTCATGCACATCGTCTCCACCGTGACCGGCCGTGTCGCCGAGGGCCGCACCGCCTTCGACGTCCTCACGGCGTGCTTCCCCGCGGGCACCCTCTCCGGTGCCCCCAAGCCCCGCGCGATGCAGATCATCGAGGAGCTCGAACCGACCCGCCGCGGACTGTACGGAGGCTGCGTCGGCTACCTCGACTTCGCCGGGGACTCCGACACCGCCATCGCCATCCGTACCGCCCTGCTCCGCGACGGCACGGCGTACGTCCAGGCCGGAGCGGGTGTCGTCGCCGACTCCGACCCGGTGGCCGAGGACACCGAGTGCCGTAACAAGGCCGCGGCCGTGCTCCGGGCGGTGCATACGGCCAACCGGCTCCACGGCGTCTGAGGCGGTAAGGGATAGTGGGGTACGTGAGTGCTGTCCCCGTACCCCAGCCCCGTGCCCGAGCGGCCACCGCGCCCGACGCATCGGGAAGCCGCCGCAGCCTGGCCGCCGGTCTGTTCCTCGGGGCGGTCGGCGCCACCGTCGTCCTCCTCGCCTCCAGCCAGACGTGGGCCGAGGGCCGGGCGGCCGTCGGTGGCGGCTCCCTGCCGCTGACCGCCGACGGCCAGGACGTCACCGGCCTCCCGGCGGCCCTCGCCATAGTCGGCCTGGCCGCCCTCGTCGCCGTGTTCGCCGTCCGTAGCGGCGGGCGGCTGATCGTCGCCGGGCTCCTCGCCCTCAGCGGCCTCGGTGCCGGACTGAGCGCCTACCTCGGCGCCTCCGACAGTGCGGCGCTCGACGAGAAGGCCGCCCAGACCACCGGTGACGCCTCGGCGACCATCGACGCCCTCAGCCACACCGCGTGGCCCTACGTCACCGCGGCCGGCGGCCTGCTGATCCTCCTCGCCGGGCTGCTCGCCCTGCGGTACGGGAAGCTCTGGCCCACCATGTCGGGACGGTACGAACGGGACGGCACCCCCCGCCCCCGCAAGGCCGCCCGCACCGCCCCGGACCCGGACCGGCCGGAGGACCTGTGGAAGGCCCTGGACCGCGGCGAGGACCCGACGCGCGAGCCATGACCCCCCAGCTCACGTCCTACTCGCACGTACGGGACAATGAAGTCGAGCTTTCTGCACAGCGGCACCAACAGCGGCACCAGCTTTGCGTACAGCGATACCAACAGCGCATCACCAACAAGGAGCAACTCATGGCGGGCAGCAGCCACGGACACACCCCGGCCGCCTGGACCGGTGTCATCATCTCCTTCATCGGCTTCTGCGCCGCGGGCGTCTTCGTGGTCGCGGCCAGCCCGATCGGCTTCTGGGCAAGCATGGCCGTCATCCTCCTCGGCGGGGTCGTCGGCCTCGCGATGAAGGCCGCGGGCCTCGGCATGCCGAAGGAGTCGGCGGAGCTGGCCGCAGCCAGGGCGCGGGCCGGACAGGCCCAGATCTCCTGACACACGCAGCACACGTACGAATCGCGAGGCGCAGCCCGGCCCGGGCTGCGCCTTTCCGCATCAGCGGGGACAATCACCGGGTGGACGCAACGCCTACTCCAGCCGCCGCACCCCGGGCGCCGGGCTCCCTGCCCGCCCCGGGCCACCCGCCGACGCCGCGGGTGCCCGGAGAGCCACCGACGCCCGGACAGCAGGTTCCGCCCTCCGGACAGCAGCCACCACCGACGCCGGGCCACCCGTACCCGCCGGTCTTCCCGCCTGCCCCTGTCCCCGCCTCGCGCGTCCGGCGGCTCGCCACCCCGGTGGGAGTGATGGCCGTCGTCATCGGCGCCTTCGGCTACGTCGGTGCCGTCGACCCCAATGAACCGGGTCACTACCCGGTCTGCCCGCTGCTCCGGTTCACCGGCCTGTACTGCCCGGGCTGCGGCGGGCTGCGCAGCGCGCACGCCGTCGCGCACGGCGATATCGCCGCCGCCCTCGGCTCCAACGCGCTCGCGGTCGCCGGCTACGGGATCTTCGCCGTCCTCTGGGTGGTCTGGATGTCCCGCGCCGCCCGGGGACGGCCCATGAGCATCGCCGCGAAACCCGTCGTCTGGTGGGGGATCGGGGCGCTGCTGCTGACCTTCTCGGTCGTCCGAAACCTGCCGTTCGGCTCGGCGCTGGCGCCTTGAATGCCCAGGTACTGGGACATTCGCCCACTGGATTCGAGCCCTCCGGCCTCCTGCGGATAGCATTGACGTGGCTGATCCTGTTCCCTCATCACCGTCCCGGAAGGGGGCCGCTCGCGTGAGTGTGCTCGACGAGATCATCGACGGCGTACGCGCCGACCTCGCAGAGCGGCAGGCGCGTGTAAGCCTCGACCAGCTGAAGGAACGCGCGGCGCGCGCCCCGGCGGCCAAGGACGGAGTCGCCGCACTGCGCGGCGAGGGTGTGACCGTCATCTGCGAGGTCAAGCGCTCAAGCCCCTCCAAGGGTGCCCTCGCCGCGATCGCCGACCCGGCCGCGCTCGCCGCGGACTACGAGGCGGGCGGCGCGTCCGTCATCTCGGTCCTCACCGAGGAACGCCGCTTCGGCGGTTCGCTCGCCGACCTGGAGGCCGTCCGCGCCAAGGTCGACATCCCGGTCCTGCGCAAGGACTTCATCGTCACCTCGTACCAGCTCTGGGAGGCCCGCGCCTACGGCGCCGACCTCGCCCTGCTGATCGTCGCCGCCCTCGACCAGCAGGCCCTGGTCTCCCTGATCGAGCGCGCCGAGTCCATCGGCCTGACGCCGCTGGTCGAGGCGCACGACGAGGAGGAGGCGGAGCGCGCCGTGGACGCCGGGGCGAAGATCATCGGCGTCAACGCGCGCAACCTGAAGGACCTCAAGGTCGATCGCTCCACCTTCGAGCGCGTCGCCCCCGAGATCCCGGACCACATCGTCAAGGTCGCCGAGTCCGGCGTCCGCGGTCCGCACGACCTGATCGCGTACGCCAACGCGGGTGCCGACGCGGTGCTCGTGGGCGAATCCCTGGTCACCGGCCGCGACCCGCGGGTCGCCGTCGCCGACCTGGTCGCCGCGGGCGCCCACCCGGCACTGCGGCACGGACGGAGCTGACCGCGACCGTGTCCGCCCACCGTCCCGCGTCCCGTGTCCGGCCGGGCCTGCGCCCCGCCGGTACGACGGCCGCCCGGGATCCGCACGCGCCGCTGGCCCGCGGCTGCCGCCCCCGCGGCTGCCGCGCCCCGGCCCGGCGTGTGCACGGCAGGCGGGTGCGTTACGTGATCGGCGACGAGCCCGGCCAGGTCAACGGCATGCGATGGCGCACGGGGTCCGCGCTGTAGCGAGCCCCGGCCGACGTACCCGCACCATTCCTGCCGTACGTACGACCGCACCGCCCGACCGCCCCGGTCGCGGCGGCGCTCCGCTCACGGCGCATACGGTGAAACCACCCATTGCAATGTCGAGGAGCACGTCGGATGTCATCTGACTTCTTCATTCCGGACCCGGAGGGTCTGATCCCCAGCGCCGAGGGGTACTTCGGTGCGTTCGGCGGCAAGTTCATCCCGGAGGCGCTCGTCGCCGCCGTGGACGAGGTCGCCGTCGAGTACGACAAGGCCAAGGCCGACCCCGCCTTCGCCGCCGAGCTCAACGAGCTCATGGTCAACTACACCGGCCGCCCCAGCGCGCTGACCGAGGTCCCGCGCTTCGCCGAGCACGCGGGCGGCGCCCGGATCTTCCTCAAGCGCGAGGACCTGAACCACACCGGCTCACACAAGATCAACAATGTGCTGGGCCAGGCGCTGCTCACCCGGCGCATGGGCAAGACCCGGGTCATCGCCGAGACCGGCGCCGGCCAGCACGGCGTCGCCACCGCCACCGCCTGCGCGCTCTTCGGCCTCGAATGCACCATCTACATGGGTGAGATCGACACCGAGCGGCAGGCGCTGAACGTGGCGCGGATGCGGATGCTCGGTGCCGAGGTCATCGCCGTGAAGTCCGGCTCCAGGACCCTGAAGGACGCCATCAACGAGGCGTTCCGCGACTGGGTCGCCAATGTGGACCACACGCACTACCTCTTCGGCACCGTCGCGGGACCGCACCCCTTCCCCACCATGGTCCGCGACTTCCACCGCGTCATCGGCGTCGAGGCCCGCCGCCAGGTCCTGGAGCGGACCGGCCGGCTGCCGGACGCCGCCATCGCCTGCGTCGGCGGCGGCTCCAACGCCATCGGGCTCTTCCACGCCTTCATCCCGGACGCCCGCGTCCGGCTGATCGGCTGCGAACCCGCCGGACACGGAGTGGAGACCGGCGAGCACGCGGCGACCCTGACCGCGGGCGAGCCCGGCATCCTGCACGGTTCGCGGAGCTACGTCCTCCAGGACGACGAGGGCCAGATCACCGAGCCCTACTCCATCTCGGCCGGTCTCGACTACCCGGGCATCGGCCCGGAGCACGCGTACCTCAAGGACATCGGCCGCGGCGAGTACCGCGCGGTCACCGACGACGCCGCCATGCAGTCGCTGCGCCTCCTCTCCCGCACCGAAGGGATCATTCCGGCCATCGAGAGCGCCCACGCGCTGGCCGGAGCCTTGGAAGTCGGCAAGGAGCTCGGCAAGGACGGACTGCTCGTGGTCAATCTGTCCGGCCGCGGCGACAAGGACATGGACACGGCGGCCCGCTACTTCGGGCTGTACGGCGGGGTCAACGGAACCGTCGAGGCCGATGTGGCCGACGGGGAAGAGGAGATCACCAAGTGAGCGGCAACGTGGAGTTGTTGAGCTCCTCCCTCGCGGCGGCGAAGGCGGAGAACAGGGCCGCGCTCATCGCGTACCTCCCGGCCGGCTTCCCGACCGTCGACGGCGCGATCGCCGCCGTGAAGGCGGTCGTGGCGGGCGGTGCGGACATCGTCGAGGTGGGGCTGCCGCACAGCGACCCGGTGCTCGACGGTCCGGTCATCCAGACCGCCGACGACATCGCCCTGCGCGGCGGCGTGAAGATCGCCGACGTGATGCGTACGGTCCGCGAGGCGTACGAGGCGACCGGGGTCCCGATCCTCGTCATGACGTACTGGAACCCGATCGACCGGTACGGCGTCGAGCGCTTCACGGCCGAGCTCGCCGAGGCGGGCGGCGCCGGGTGCATCCTGCCCGACCTGCCGGTCCAGGAGTCCGAGCTGTGGCGCGAGCACGCCGACAAGCACGGTCTCGCGACCGTCTTCGTCGTCGCGCCGAGCAGCAAGGACGAGCGCCTCGCCACCATCACCGCGGTCGGCTCCGGCTTCGTCTACGCGGCTTCGCTGATGGGTGTCACCGGCACCCGTGAGTCCGTCGGCGAGCAGGCCCAGGACCTGGTCGCGCGCACCCGCGCCACCACGTCCCTCCCGGTCTGCGTCGGCCTCGGCGTCTCCAACGCCCGACAGGCCGCCGAGGTCGCTGGCTTCGCCGACGGAGTGATCGTCGGCTCCGCCTTCGTCAAGGGCATGCTCGACGCCCCCGACGAGGAGGCGGGCCTGGCCGCGGTCCGCTCCCTGGCGGGCGAACTCGCCGAAGGCGTTCGAAAGCGCTGAATCGGGTGTAACCCAAACGGGTGGACCTGGACCGGGGAGGCACGCACGTGCCTCCCCGGTTCGTTGCTGCGGGTGTGAGCGAGAAGAACGAACAGGGAAAAAGGGCCGCGCGAGACCGGCTCGTCCAGCAGCGAGAGCGCCAGCAGGCGCATGAGCGCCGCAGGCGCACGCTGATCGTCAGCAGCGCCGTGGTGGGTGTGCTGGCGCTGGCCGCGGTCATCGGCGTGATCGCCGCGAACACGAGCGGGAAGGGCGGCAAGGGCAAGACGGCGGGGCCCGTCGTCGCCCCGTCCGGCGCGACCGGCAAGGACAGCCTGGCCATCCGGGTCGGCGCGGACAATGCCCCGTCCACGCTCACCATCTGGGAGGACTTCCGCTGTCCGGTCTGCGCGCAGTTCGAGAACGCTTTCCGGGACACCGTCCACCAGTTGGAGACCAGTGGACAGGTCAAGATCGAGTACCACCTCGCCACGCTCATCGACGGCAATCTCGGCGGCAGCGGCTCGCTGCGGGCGGCCAACGCGGCGGCCTGCGCACAGAACGCCGGCAAATTCCCCGCGTATCACGACGTCCTCTACCGCAACCAGCCGCCGGAGACCGACGACGCCTTCGGTGACAACGCCAAGCTGATCGAGCTCTCCGGGAAGGTCCCGGGGCTCGACACCCCCGCCTTCCGCAGCTGCGTGGAGGACGGCAAGCACGACAGCTGGGTCCAGAAGTCCAACACGGCGTTCCAGAACGGCGGCTTCCAGGGCACGCCGTCCGCGCTGCTCAACGGAGAGCCGATCTTCCCGAAGAAGGGGAACGAACAGATCACCTCGGCGAACCTGAAGAAGTGGGTCGCCGAGGCCAACAAGGGCAAGAAGCCGGGCACGGTCACCCCGGCTCCGTCGGGCTCCTGACCGAAGTCCGGCAGAGGGACACGCAGGGAGGTACGGATGACCTGCCCGTTACCCAGACGTTGCCGGGTGGGTTGCCGTACGCCCCACCCGGCAGGGTAGCGTCGACCCTGCCATGGACCTTGCCTACATTCCCAGTCCGTCGACCGGCGTGATCGATCTCGGCCCGATCCCGCTCCGCGGCTACGCGTTCTGCATCATCATCGGTGTCTTTGTCGCCGTCTGGTTCGGCAACAAGCGCTGGATCGCCAGAGGCGGCAGATCCGGCACCGTCGCCGACATCGCCGTCTGGGCCGTGCCCTTCGGCCTTGTCGGCGGTCGGCTCTACCACGTCATCACCGACTACCAGCTGTACTTCAGCGAGGGTGAGGACTGGGTCGACGCCTTCAAGATCTGGCAGGGCGGCCTCGGCATCTGGGGCGCGATCGCCCTCGGCGCCGTCGGTGCCTGGATCGGCTGCCGTCGGCGCGGGATCCCGCTGCCGGCCTGGGCCGACGCGCTCGCCCCGGGAATCGCCCTGGCCCAGGCCTGCGGCCGCTGGGGCAACTGGTTCAACCAGGAGCTGTACGGCAAGCCGACCGATGTGCCGTGGGCGCTGAAGATCAGCGAGGGCCCCAACCGGGTCGCCGGCACCTACCACCCGACGTTCCTGTACGAGTCGCTGTGGTGCATCGGTGTCGCCCTGCTGGTGATCTGGGCGGACCGCCGCTTCAGGCTCGGGCACGGCCGGGCGTTCGCGCTGTACGTCGCCGCTTACTGCGCTGGACGGGGCTGGATCGAGTACATGCGGGTCGACGAGGCCCACCACATCCTGGGCGTACGCCTCAATGTGTGGACCGCGGGGATCGTGTTCGTGCTTGCGGTGCTGTACATGGTGATCTCGGCGAAGGTACGGCCGGGACGCGAGGAGATCGTGGAACCGGACGCGGTGGACGCCGACGGCGTCGAGGACGCGAGTGACGCCGAGGGCGTCGATGCCGCGAAGGACGGCGACGCGGACGGTAACGCGAAGGCGACGGAGAAGGACGACGCCGCGGGCGACGCGGACGGTATCGCGAAGGCGACGGAGAAGGACGGCGCCGCAGCCGCGGAGGCGGCGAAGAACGGCTGAGCGTTGCGTGGTACGTGTGGGGCCCGAACCATCTGGTTC
>NZ_JBHVFF010000273.1:0-11611 GCF_042801895.1 Streptomyces sp. NPDC057543
GCCCTCTGTGGGGGCGGCCGGGCCTCGGTGGGATCTCACCCCGTCGCCGACGTCAGCCGAAGGCCTTGACCGTGTTCCAGTTCACCGACAGAACGACCTTCACCGGAGGGTTGGTGTTCGTCCGCGACGGGTTGTAGATCCGCGTGTACCCGTCGGAGGCGAGCCGGGCCCAGATGTCGGGGATGCCGTCTTTGTTGACATCCGGGATGCCGATGGCGGTGGGCACGTTGGCCTCGGTCCAGGTGGTGCCGTAGGGCTCATCCTTCCCGGTCAGCGAGTTGGCGGCCAGCTTGAGCGAATCCAGGACAACGCTGCCGGAGGCGGTGCCGGGCTTGCCCTGGCGGTCGTACATGTTGCCGTTGTCCAGGTTGCGCCACAGCAGGTCGGGCGTCTTGTCGCCGTTGATGTCGGCCACGTTGACGATCTCCCGGCGGGCCCAGGCGTCGGCGTTCATCTGCGTGGCCGTCTGGAAGGTCGCGCCGGTGTAGCCGGTCAGCGTCCAGAACGCGTCCCCGGCCCGCAGCACCAGGTCGGGCAGCTTGTCGCCGGTGATGTCGCCGACGGCCTTGAGCTGCGTCCACGTCGACGGCGCCGGGGCGTTCGAGGGCAGGCGGATCTCGAGGCGCTGGGTGACGTCGAAGCTGCCGTATCCGTCTCCCGGGTAGAGCCAGAAGCGGCCGTCCGGGGTGACCGCGAACAGGTCGGTGGAGCCGTCGCCCGGGTAGGTGTCCTGGAAGTGGGCGATCAGGGCCGCCTTGTTGGTGGCCGGGTCGTACCAGTGGCCCTGCGGGTCGGGCTTCTTGTTCCCGTCGTAGGAGGCTGCCAGGCAGTTGTACAGGTCGCCGCCCTCACCGCCCACGCACGTGCGCAGGTTGCCTTCGGCGTTCACGATCAGCAGGTCGGGGACGTTGTCGCCGCCCGTGTCCATGGGGCCGTCGGCAATGTCCCGCGGCGGCACGTAGAACGTGTAGTCCGTGCGCTTGCTGGGGTTGCCGAGGGAGTCGTACGCGTACACCTGGATGGTGTTGGGACCCGCGTGCGCCGGCATGAAGGTGGGAAGGGTGACGGTGTTGCCGGTGGCGGGCACGTCGACGGGGTTGTTGCCCTCGATGGACCACCGGAACTTCGACGCGCCCTCGGAGGTGAAGGTGACGGCGCCGGTCGCGCCGAACTTGACCTTCGCCCAGGTCTGGGCGTCGGGCGTGGCCTCGGGGAAGGTATCGCTGTCCACGGTGGGCGGCGGCGGGCCGGAGCCGTCGACGGTGACGGTGCAGCGGTTGCCGCTGGTCGGGTAGTAGGCAGACACCGCAGTCGGGGAGTTGCTGTCCTCCGCGCGTACGTCCCAGTAGTAGACGCCCTTGTCGACCAGGGTGCTGGAGGCGATCGTCAGGGTGCCCTTGCCGCTGGACAGGCTGGTGACCAGGGTGCCGGCCGGGGTGGCGGCGCCGGACTTCCAGAAACGGAAACGCAGGCCCTTGAGGTTGCCGTCGGGGTCGGAGGACTTCGCCGACAGGACCAGGTTGGTCTTGCCGACGGTGGCGCCGGCCGTGGTCTGGTTGCAGGCGCCGCCGGGCGTGCTGGAGACGCTGCTGGGCGTGGCGGGCGGCCGGTTGTAGGTCACCTCCATCGCGGCGTTGGTCGCCTGGAACTTGCGCCAGGTCTCTTTGTCGGACTCGCTGGTGGCGCGCATGCCGAGGGTGAGGTTCGACGAGCCGCTGTCCGCGGCCTTCTGGGCGGCGGACTTGATGTTGAACGCCTCCCACTCATTCGGGCAGGCGCTGGAGGACCAGCCGTGCGCGAACGACTTGCGCTGGATCTCCGACGACCAGCTCGGCTGCTTGTTCCAGGTGGTGCCGGAGGAGATCGCCCCGGTCTGCCAGAGCTGGAACTCACGGGTGGTGCAGGACCAGGAGTGGTTGTTGAGCACCTTGAAGGTCGCGGAGCTGATGTCCGCGCCCTTCAGGCTGGTGTTGAAGCTCATCCGCCAGAAGGAGCGGGCGGTGCCGCCGGTGTCGCTCTCGTGGCCGACGCGGGCGTCGGAGGTGCCGGAACTGAAGTTGGTGCCGTTCCAGAAGCTGGAGTTCGGGTACGGCTTGTACGCCACGGTCCACGCCTGCCAGCCGGTGCTGATCGTCGGGTCGACGAACACCGGGTACTGGATGTCTGCGTCGGTGAACAGGTCGGCCTGCGCGACGTGCAGGCCGAGGCGGGCGGCGCCGGTGCCGTCGCCGGCCAGCTGGACAGGCATCGGGGCGCTGTGCGCGCCGGGCTCGATGCCGGTCAGGCCGGACAGCTTCAGCACGTCGGCCGGCGTGGCGACCGAGGTGCGGGGCGTGCCCCGGCCCTCGTCGAGCTCCGGGTCGCGGCCATGGGAGTCCCAGGCGAAGGGGGTCGGGATGGAGCCGATCTCCTTGCCGGAGCGGTTTTGCACCAGGACGCGGCCGGTGCTCTCGTCGTGGTGGAAGACGGCCGTCTTCGAGCGCAGCCCGTAAGCCACCGTGGCCAGCGCCTTGTTCTGCGCGGCCTCCTTGCTCTTGACGATCAGCAGCTGGGCGAAGCCGCCCTCCTCGCGGGCGACCAGCAGCAGGTCGACGCCCGGCAGCACCTCGGAGTAGAGGGCGCGCGGGCCGTCGAGCACCGGCTCGGGCAGGGTGCCGGGCCAGGTGTAGGCGACGGTGTGCCCGGCGACGTCCACCTCGGCCAGCACCGTCTCCTGCGCCTGCGCAGCCTCGGCCCGCGGCAGGCGGGTGAAGGAGCGGTCGGCGCGGTCGGCCTTCCGGCCCGGGGCGCCGCTGGAGAAGCGGACCGGCTGGGCGGGGTTGACCGGCTGGACGCCCAGGCCGCGGGCGGCGTTCTGCACCCGCCGCAGCCGGTTGTCGATCGGCGCCCACTTGCCCGCGGCGTTCTTCGCCCGCTGCGGAAGGACGGTGATCCGGGTACGCAGCTGTCCGTCCGGCTGTGCCCAGGTCTGGGAGGTGGCGGTGGTGGCGGTGTCGACCAGCACCGGCTTACGAGTGCGCCGGGCCTCGGCCTGGGCGACCTCCTCGTCGCGCGGGCCGGTCGCCGCGTGCCGGGCGTCGGTCGCTCTGCCGGCCTGCGGTGGTGAGGGTTCGTCAGGGTGCCACCACGGCAGCAGCGCGGCGGTCAGGGCGGCCAGTACGAGGCCGAGGGTGAGAGCCAGCCTGGTGCGCGTGCGCACGAAGGGGCTGAGAAAACGAGGCGGCGCGGACACGGCGGCGTCTACTCCCGTGTGGACCAGGCGGATAGGGACAGCACGAACAGCCCCGGTCGGCAGGCCGCGGGGCATCGGCGCGCACACGATCACACGGACTGCACGTCAGATCCACGTATGAAGATTTTATAAATCTGTGACGAGCGATTGGTGAGCGCTTGACCGCCGTTTGAGGTTGCCGGATATGCGCCTTTCAGTCACCTGTTGTGCGCGTATAGGTATGGATTTTCGGCACACGTCCGATCAGTCACCAGAAATTGCGGTCTGGCGCGCCGTGCACCGTGACGCACCTCACTGGAAGTTCCTCGCGGCCCATTTTCTCGATCTTGAATCGTGTGGGGGTCATGACAGAGGGTTCGGTCTCCATCCGTTTGTTTTTCGCATGCCTTGGTGGGGTCGACGCGTATGCGTGCTCAAAGTCCACCGTCGTGGCTGGGGCGGTCACGCCCGGTCAGGACGGAGTCACAACGACGGCGCCGCCGGCAAAGCCGCGTGGCGACCGTACTTTTGCTGTGCTCGGCCTTGGTGGTGAGCAGCCTCAGCGCTCAGGCGTGGGCGATACCCGGCCCCGGCATGCGCCGCGAGGAGGTCAAGCTCCCCGACCTGCCGGAGAGCACCGCGCTGCCGGCGGACGAGGAAGCCGAGAAGAACCTCACCACCGCGCCCGAGGTCCCCGTCGACCCGTACGAGCCGACCGCTGTGACGCCGTGGACGAAGGGCACCGGTGTCGCCACGCTCAAGGCGGACACCGTGCCGGGCACCACGGTCCCCGTCGACGAACTGCCGATCGCCGTCGGCGTGCCCACGGGCGTCGACCCGGCCGCACTCGCCGGTGACTGGAAGGTCGACCTGGCCGCGCCGGGCACGTCCCAGGACGCGAACGTCTCCGGCATGATCATGAAGGTCACGCCGCCGGCCACCGCCGACCCGACCGCACAGGTCTCGCTCGCCGTCGACACCACCGGCTTCGCCGACCTCTACGGCCCGCAGGCCGCCGACCGCTTCGGCCTCGTCCTGCTGCCCAACTGCGTCATGGACGCGCCCGACACCGGCGACTGCGCTCCCGACAGCGGTGTGACGACGATGTCGGGCAAGACCGAGAAGCAGCCCGAGCGGCTGCGCAGCACGGTCGAGGTGGTTCCCGCCAAGGAGGCGCCCACCAAGTCCACCGCCGCGCAGAAGGCCGCCACTCGCAAGATCCTCACCGGCTCCGTCCCGGTCTCCGATCTGCTCGGCGGCAACGCCGGCTCGACGACGTCCGGCGCTTCCGCGCGCACCGCGTCGTTCCGCAGCGGTGACGTCCTGCCGGTCGTGGACGCCTCCGGCCCGCAGGTCGTCGGCGCCATGGACACCGGCGCCGCCGCCTCCGGCGACTTCACCGCCAGCCCGCTGCTGTCCTCCGGCTCCTGGTCGGCCGGATCCTCGTCCGGCGCGTTCACCTACTCGTACGACGTGCAGGTGCCCGAGACCGCCGGCGGCCTCATGCCGAAGGTGTCCCTCGGCTACTCCTCGCAGTCCGTCGACGGCCGCACCTCCGCCACCAACAACCAGGCCTCCTGGATCGGTGACGGCTGGGACTACAACCCGGGTTCCATCACCCGGACGTACGCCAACTGCCGTGAGGACTCCAAGAAAGAGGGCTCCAACAACAAGACGCACCGCACCGCGGACCTGTGCTGGGGCTCGAACAACGCCACTCTGTCGCTGGGCGGCATGACCACCGAGCTGGTCTGGGACAAGGGCCAGGAAGAGTGGTTCACCGCCAACGGCGACGGCTCCAAGGTGGAGCGGATCTTCGACGCCGGCAACGGCAACGGCGCCTACAAGGGCGAGAACTGGGTCGTCACCACGCGCGACGGCGTCAAGTACCACTTCGGCATGCACAAGCTGCCGGGCTGGACCTCCGGCCAGTCCGTCACCGACTCCGTGCTGACCGTGCCGGTGTACGGCAACCACGACGGCGAGGACTGCTACAAGGCCGGCGACTGGAAGGGCTCCGCCTGTACCCAGGGCTGGCGCTGGAACCTCGACTACGTCGAGGACATCCACGGCAACGCGATGTCCCTGTGGTGGAAGAAGGACCAGAACTACTACGCCCGCAACTTCGACTTCAAGAAGCCGGTCGTCTACGACCGCGACGGCTGGCTCGACCACATCGACTACGGCCAGCGCGCGAACGCCCTCTTCACCGCGGTCGCCCCGGCCCGCGTCAACTTCACGGTCGCCGAGCGCTGCCTCGACGAACGCACCCTGACCTGCTCGGACGCCAACTTCAAGGACAAGGACCCGGGGAAGTACCGCATCTGGTACGACACGCCCGCCGACCTGAACTGCGAAGCCGTCACGGCGACCCAGACCAGGAAGTGCTGGAACGCCGGCCCGTCGTTCTGGAGCCGCAAGCGTCTGGTGCAGATCCAGACCTCCGCGCAGCGCCGTACCGACACCACCGCCCGCCAGGTGGTGGACCGGCACACGCTCGAGCAGAGCTTTCCGGTCCTGAAGACCGGCCCCAACACCGCCCTGTGGCTGGAGTCGATCCAGCGCACCGGCTACGCCCGTAACGGCAGCACGGACAAGAGCGTCCCCCTCAACGCGGTCCGCTTCGAGTCCAACGCCGAGAACATGCCGAACCGGGTGATGCGCCCGAACGACCCGCGCCCCGGCTTCTCCCGGCTGCGTATCGGCCGCGTCATCAACGAGTACGGCGGCGAGACCTTCGTCACCTACAAGCCGGCCGCCGGCGACTGCGCCACCGGCACCAACCTGCCGAAGAAGGAGGACACGGCCGCGCTGAAGGCCAACACGCGGCTGTGCTACCCGTCGTTCTGGTCCCCGGACCCCGACGTCGAGGACATCGACTGGTTCCACAAGTACGTGGTGGACACCATCGAGGAACTCCCCAACGTCGACGGCGCGTTCGCGACGAAGACGGCGTACCAGTACAAGAACCCGGGCTGGAAGCTCGCCGACGCGGAGTTCACGAAGAAGTCCACGCGGACCTACTCGCAGTTCGCCGGCGTCGAGCAGACCACGGTGATCACGGGCGCGGACAACACCGACATCGGCTCCAAGCGGTCGAAGTCGGTCACCCGCTTCTTCCGCGGCATGGGCGACACCGTGTCGATGAAGGACATGACCGGCGCCGAGATCGCCAAGGACAGGGAGGCGTTCGCCGGCCGCATCGCCGAGGAACTCGACTACGACAAGGCGGACGACGCCGACACCGACTGGGTCTCCCGCAGCGTCACCGTCCCGGCCGCAACCGAACTGGCCCACCGGGACCGCGACGACAGCCCGGACCCGCTGCGCGCCTGGCGTGTCACCGAGCCCACGGAGATCGCGTACACCAAGTCCTCCGGCACCAACAGCGACGACACCCGCACCGAGCGGATCGTGAAGACGAGCACCACCTACGAGCCGACCTACGGTCTGCCCACCCTGGTGGAGTCGCTCGGCGACACCGGCAAGACCGGTGACGAGTCCTGCACCAAGTCGGAGTACGTCCACCAGACCGCCAAGAACCTCATCGGTCTGTCCAAGCAGGTCCTGGTCTCCCCGACCACCTGCGCTGCCGCCGACTTCTCCGACCTCAGCACGCTGAGCGGCGCCACCCGCACCGCCTACGACGGCCAGGCCTACGGAGACGCGCTCGCCGGCACCACCAAGGGCGAGGCCACCGAGTCCTGGTCGCTGAACGGCGCCGGCACCGGCTGGCAGACCGGCGGTACCACCGAGTTCGACGACGTCGGCCGTGTGACCCGCATGACCGACCAGGACTACAAGACCTCCGGCACCATCACCTACAAGCCGTCGATCGGACAGGTCTTCACCGTCGTCGAGACCAACGCCCTCGGCCACTCCCAGACGAGTGAGGTCGAACCGGGCCGTGGCACGACCCTGAAGACGACCGACGCCAACAACCACGTCACGCAGGCGGAGTTCGACCCGCTGGGCCGTCTCCAGAATGCCTGGGCGGCGGACCGTACCCCGTCGGACTCCGCCGTGCCGGACTTCCATGCCGTCTACACGATCCCGGAGTACAAGAAGGGCGAGGACCGCAAGCCCTCGTACGTCACCACCTACACGCGCGGCTACAACAACCGCATCGAGACCTCCGTCACCCTCTACGACGGCCTCGGCCGTGAGCGGCAGACGCAGGAGGAGGCGGACGGCGGCGGCTACCTGATCACCGACACGCTGTACAACAGCTCCGGTGAGGTGTGGCAGACCAACAACGCCTACCTGACGTACGAGGCCAAGCCGGGCGAGCTGTTCAGCCCGGTCAGCGACACGGCCGTCCCGAACATCACGCGCTACACCTACGACGGTTCCGGCCGCGTGCTGGAGGAGATGCCGGTCCTCAAGGTCGAGGACCCGCAGACGCACGAGTCCAGGTCGGAGCCGGTCCCGGCGCGGGCCACCCGCTACGAGTACGGCCTGGACTGGTCCAAGGTCGTCAACCCGCAGGGTGCCTCTTCCTACCGGGTCTACACCGACGCCCTGGGGCGCACGAAGCGGGTGGACACGTTCAACCAGGACGCGCCCGGCGGCTACACGTCGATGAAGTACGACTACGACACGCGCGGCCAGCTCGTGAAGGCGTACAACACCGCCGACGAGACCCACCCGTGGACGTGGACCTACGACAACCGCGGCCGTCAGAAGACCGCCACCGACCCCGACACGGGCACCACGTCGACGTGGTACGACACATACGACCGCGTGCTCCACACCAAGAACGCCCGCGGCGTCGATGTCTGGAACAACTACGACGTCCTGTCCCGGCCGACGGAACAGCACCTGAACGCCGCGAACGGCCCGCTCCTGGCCGGATACACCTACGACCAGGCCCCCGGCGGCAAGGGCATGCCCTACACCGCCACCCGCTACACCGACTCCGAGGCGTACACCCAGCAGGTCAACGGCTTCGACAAGGACTACCAGCCGACCTCGACCACGCTGACCCTGCCGGACACGCTGGCCTCCGCCTGGGGCCTGGACAAGTCGTACACGTACTCCTACAAGTACAGCGACAACGGCGTGCTGGAGGAGTCCACGCTGCCGAAGATCGGCAAGCTCGACGAGGAGAAGCTCGTCGTCCGCTACAACAAGGACGGCAATCCGCTCTCCATCTCCGGCAAGGACTGGTACGGCTCCGAGACGGTCTACGACCCCTACGGCCAGGTGCTGCGCTCCACGCTCGGCGCCCAGCCCTACCGGGTGTGGGCGCAGAACACGTTCGACGAGTCCAGCGGTGAGCTCAAGCAGCAGTCGGTCTTCCGCGAGAAGACCGGGGACAAGAGCGTGGTCGGCCAGAACCCGAACAATCCGTGGCTCGTCTCCAACCGGTCGTACACCTACGACCCGGCCGGCAACGTCACGTCGATCCAGGAGGGCTCCGCCGGCATCGAGGAGCGGCAGTGCTTCACCTACGACCCGCTGGGTCAGTTGAAGTCGGCCTGGACCTCGAAGGACCAGACCGCCTGCGCCGGCCCGAAGAAGAGCGACGGCACCCTCGACGTGGCCGCCGGCAAGGACAACTCCGGCTACTGGCAGGAGTACGAGTACGACCTGCTCGGCAACCGCAAGACGCTGACCGAGAAGGACCTCACCGGTAACACCGCCAAGGACGCCAAGACCACCTACGCCTACGGCAAGGCCGACAACACCCAGCCGCACACGCTGACCAAGGTGTCGAAGACCTACACCACGCCGCAGGGCGCGCAGGTCAAGGCCGAGGCGGAGCGTGTGTACGAGCTCACCGGTGAGACCAAGACCGTCACCTCCGTCGAGAACGGCGACAAGCAGTCGCTGAGCTGGACCCCCGACGGCCAGATCGACCGGATCACCGGTCAGGGCGCCGGCGGCAAGACCCCGTACGTGGGCCTCGCCGACAAATGCCTTGACCTGAAGGGCGGCCTGGCGGTCGCCGCGACGGCGATCCAGCTCTACTCCTGCAACGCCTCCCCGGCGCAGAACTGGCGCTTCACCCCTTCGCCGGGCGCGACGCAGACCGACCCCAACCGGGGCACGCTGAACGTCTACGACAACTGGTGCGTCCAGCCGGCCGGCAACACGGCCGGGTCGGCGGTCCAGCTGCAGAAGTGCGACGGATCGGCCGGACAGGAGCTGAAGCGGAACGCCTCCGGTCAGCTCACCCATGTCGATGCCTCCTCGGGCCTCGTCCTGTGCCTGGCGGTGAAGGACGCCAACTCGGCGAACTCCACCCCGATCGTGCTCGCCACCTGCGACGGCACGAAGGCCGAGCAGTTGTGGGCGCCGCAGAACGACACCCGTCACATCTACGGCCCCGACGGCTCGCGCCTGCTGACGATCAAGGGCAAGCAGGCCACGCTGTATCTCGGCGAGGCCGAGGTCACCGTCCAGAAGGGCGGCGTCCTGGTCAACACCCAGCGCACCTACTCCGCCCCCGGCGGCGCGGTCATGCGCTACGCCAACGGCACCGGCAGCGAGACCCTCGTCGCCCTCACCGGCGACCACCAGGGCAGCACCTATGCCGAGGTGGCGCTCAACGGCGAGATGCCGGTCCGGATCCGCAAGCAGGACCCGTTCGGCAACCAGCGCGGCGCGAGCACGGCCGGCGTCAACCTGCAGACGCACACCGGGTTCCTCGGCGCCACCGAGGACCACGCCTCCGGCTACCAGCCGCTGGGCGCCCGCCTCTACGACCCGGTGGTCGGACGCTTCCTGTCCGCCGACCCGGTTCTGGACCTGAACGACGTCCTGCAGTCCAACGGATACGCCTACGCGCACAACAACCCGGTGACGATGTCCGACCCGTCGGGTCTGGCCATCTCGCTGACCGCCTCCGAGCGGGCCGCGGCCCTCTCGGGCGCGGGTCTGTCGCCGGCGCAGGTCGCGCAGGCGCAGGCCATGATGGGCAAGTCCCTCACCTCGGTGATCCTCGCCGTGGCATGGGAGACGCTGAAGGACTTCATCGGCATCAACGACGCGATGGCGTGCTTCGGCGGTGACATGTGGTCCTGCGTCGGCATCGCGGTCGACGCGATCCCGTGGGCGAAGATCGGCAAGATCCCGTCCGTCATCAAGGCCGTCAACCGCACGATCAAGGCGATCGAGGCCTTCCGCGCGGCCAAGAAGGCGGCCCAGCTCGTCCTGAAGGCCGCGAAGGCGGCCGAGGCGGCAGCGCTGAAAGCGAAGAAACTCGCGATCGAGCGAGCGAAGAAGCTGGCAGCGCAGAAAGCGAAGAAAAAGGCAGCCGAGGCAGCCAAGAGAACCGCCGACAAGGCACTCGAGGCCACCAAGAAGACCGGCAACCGCGTCCAGAAGCAGGCCCAGGCCAAGGCGGCCCCGAAGGTGTCGGCCCACGGCGGCGGCGGAAAGGGCGGCGGGGGCGGCGGCTCCAAGCCGGGCGGCAAGTCCGGCGGCTCCTCCAAGAGCAACGGCGGATCCAGCGGCAGCGGCGGCTCGGGCAAGGCCGAGGGTGGCGGCGGAGGCTCCTGCCCGGTCAACAACAGCTTCGTGCCGGGCACCAAGGTCCTCATGGCCGACGGCACCACGAAGCCGATCGAGCAGGTGAAGGCCGGCGACAAGGTCGTGGCGACCGATCCGAAGACGGGCGAGACCCGGATCGAGACGGTCACGGCCGAGATCAAGGGCCAGGGCCTGAAGCACCTCGTCAAGGTCACGATCGACGTCGACGGCAAGAAGGGCACCAAGACGGCCCAGGTCACCGCGACCGACGGCCACCCGTTCTGGGTCCCCGAGCTGGGCAAGTGGATCAAGGCCACCGACCTGCATGGCGGCCAGTGGCTGCAGACCAGCGCCGGTGTGTACGTCCAGATCAGCTCGGTCCAGCGCTGGACGAGCCCCGGAGCGACGGTTCACAACCTGACCGTCGGTGACGTCCACACGTACTATGTGGTCGCAGGCGGGACCTCAGCACTCGTTCACAACTGCTCCACTGCGGATGAACGGGCGCATGCCAGAGCATCGGAGAATGCTGCATATTCCAGCAGGCCGGACGTTGCTACCGGCGGGTACCTCTGGGTTCAGGGGCACGGAGAGTTTGACCTGGCTTCCGATCGGCTCCATCCGTTGATCAGAGCCAACATGGGCGAGATTCCTGCTGCGGCGAGCCCCGGCGGCGGTAAGTTCTTTGGCTCGCATGTCGAGGTTCAGGCGGCCACTATCATGAGGATTCTGGCCAAACAGTCGGGATCCGGGGGTTTGACTGGCCGACTGATGGTTTCAAAGCCTGGCGGGCCATGCGGTTTCTGCGCGCCAAACGTGGCAGGAATGTTGCCGGGGAGCTCATCGCTAGCGGTTCGATCTCAGCGCGGGCAAGTTTTCAGTGAGGTACCCTTCTGATGCATTCGCCAAGGCGCGGCCCAGTTG
>NZ_JBHVFF010000274.1:0-11548 GCF_042801895.1 Streptomyces sp. NPDC057543
GTCACCGGGTCCGGCGGTGAGGCCGCCTGCGTGTGGCCGGCCGAAGGCCTGGTGGTCGGCATCGCGGCAACGGTCAGGCCGCCACCGACAAGAGCAATGGTCGTCGCGGCCAGGGCCCGACGCCGGTGCTTCTTCCAGCGCGCCAGCTGCCGGCGCCGGGCCGCCCGGCCCTGACCGGTACCGATGGGGACGGCTCCTTCGGAGCCGCTGAGTGATTCAGTGCCCGATTCAGTGCCCGCCGCAGCGACCGATTCAGTGCCCGACACGGTGTCCGACGCGCCCGACATCGTGTCTTCGAACGCGCCGCCACCCGTCGGTGCCGCATCGGAGCGATGAATGCCGAGGTAGGACACCGAAGCGGGGACCTCCTCCGGACGCCAGGCATCCCCCGCCGCCGCGATAGTGGCGACCGTGCCGTGGAAGCGTCGGGCAGGTGGGGCGATGTCCGGAGCGTATGCACCGCACCCTGGACACACGAGTGCCCCATTGAGATTCCGGCGGCACGTGGAGCAGTAGTCCATCTGCGATCTTTCTGTGCTGACTGCGCCGCCGGGTCCCGGCGACCTGTTTCACGTTCGCACGCGGGTCGAGCGGCCAGTAACGCTAACGGCACCCGCCGAACGTGGTGCGCAGCCCTTGTGGTGCTCCTGCGAAGATTTGCCGACGGTGGTACGCCGTATTCCCGTACATGTCGTCAGGAATCCCGGGATGAGGCCTCGGGCACACGGACATACGGGCGTACGGCTGCTCGATGTCAGTGAGCACTGCCATGATGCCCGGCAACGTCGACAGCACGGGAGCAGAGCATGGTGGAGCAGGCGGTACGGCCCATAGTCGAGGCGATCGTCGCGAACGCACCGAGCGGCTGGACGGAGGCAGTACTACACGGCCGGGCAGGGCGGGGCGGCACCTCGGTGGCCGGCCACTACCTCCCGCGAGGGGACTCCTGGGGCGCCGACGTACCCAACCCCTACGCGGAACTCATGGCACTGGCGGAGACACTGCGCAAGGACCACGGCTGGGCACCCGTCAGCCTGGAGATCCGGTGCCGGCCGTCCGGGGAGTACCGGCTCGTCGCCTTCCATGACGCCCTCACCCGGGTGACCGGGATGGGCAGCGGTTTCCAAGTGGTCCTGGATCCCGACTACCGGTTGCCTCAGCCCGGCCTGGACCAGGAGCCCGGTACCGCGGCACCGGCAGGCGACGCCGAACTGGCCGTCGCCCGGTTCCGCGCCTACCTCGAAAAGCGCGCCGCGATCCTGGGACACCCCGACGAACTGCCCCCGCCCGCCACCGCCGCCGCGATCGACGACGCCGAACGCCGCCTCGGCCGCCGCCTGCCCGCCGACCTGCGGTCGCTCTACCTGATGGTCAACGGCGACGGCATCGGCTACGAGAACCGCTATCTGTTCCAGGGCAACGCCTGGCTGTCACTGGAGAGCCTCGTCGACGAGACCACCGATTGGGGCTCTGGCGAACGGCCGTGGTTCGGCTGGGACTTGGAATGGGACGCGGTCGTCTTCGACACGACCCCCGCCGATTCCGTACGCCGCTGCGGCAGTCACCCCGGCTGGTTGCGCTTCGCCACCAGCGAGGACGGCAACTACCTGGCAGTCGACACGGCCCCGGCCCGGTGCGGCCGCCCCGGCCAGGTCATCCGCACCGGCCGCGACTACGACGACGGGCCCGCCTACGTCGCCGACTCGATCACCTCACTCCTCGGCCACTACCTGGAACTGCTGGACCAAGGCGCATACGAGAAGCACGGCGACCACATCTCCCTGCTCGAACCCGCCCGCGAGCCCGCCCCCCAGCAGATCATCGGCGCCATTCCCGACGAGGTCCCGCCCACCCTCCAGGCCATCCACATCAACGACGCCACCGGCCCGGTCGACCTCGCGCCACTCACCGCCGCCACCGGCCTGCGACGACTGCACCTCAACCGCTCCACCACCAGCGACCTGAGGCCGGTGCGCGAACTGCCGGTCGAGTCCGTGCGCGTCACCCTCGACGGCGGAGATCTGACCCCGCTCGAAGGCCACCCCCACCTGGCCTCTCTCGACCTGACCACCACCGTCCCGGCCGATCTCGCTCCGCTGCGCACCGTCCCCCACCTGCGCGGCCTCGATCTTTCCGGAACGGACATCGCTGACCCGACAGTCCTGGCCGACCTGACGGGCCTGCGCTACCTCTCCCTCACCGGACGCCAGTGGACGACCCTGCTGACCGAGGGCGCAGTGCCACCCACCCTGACCGCCGCCCGCCTGGCCGACGCGGACGCCACGCTCGACGAAGCCCTCGCCTGGGCAGCCCGCCTCGGGCTCACCACCGAGAACGCTCTCCGCGTCACCGGCACCCTCAATTCCGTCGACGGGTGAAAGCGCCGGCGCACCGAACCCGTGGGAACGCACCGACCATGCGGGAGCGCACCGAACCCGTGGAAGCCCACCGAACCCGTGGAAGCCCACCGAACCCGTGGGAGCCCACCGAACGCGTGGGCGGCGCGCCGCCGGTATCCCGGTTCACCTCCCCAGCGCCTCCGTGTCCCCTATGACGACGACCGGCTTCTTCTCCGGGTCGAGGATGCGGAGCAGTTCCCTCATCCGGTTCTTGGGGAGCGAGATGCAGCCCTGGGTCGGACCGCCGTGGTCCACATGGATCCAGATGCCGCCACCACGTTCCTTGCCGAGCGGGCGCACCGGGTCCAGCGGGGAGGCGCCGGGGACCCGGTTGTAGTCGACGGCGACGACATAGTCGAAGGAACCCTCCAGGGCCTCTCCGTCGAACCCTTCACCGCTCACCGCGAACTCCGGGCGCTGCTCGTACGGGAACACGGTCTGCGGAGGTGCGAAGCGACCGCCCGCCGCTGTCAGCCCGTAGACCCCCACCGGGGTGCGCAGGTCGTCCTCCCAGTGCTCGTCGGTCCAGCCCTTCAGGCCATTGTGGGCCGGCCAGCGGTCCGTGGCCGCGCGCCAGCCCTTCGCGGGATCGTCACGGGTATAGAGGACCGCGGTGGACAGGCTGGAGTTGTAGGAAGTGCCCGTGACGACGAGCGCCTGCCGGGAGTCCGCCGGGATCTCGCCCCTGGTGCGCCACCCCAGCGCGGGGATCTCACGGGGTAGGACGCGTGGCGCGTACGGACCGGGAGCGGCCCGTCCCGCGTACGGAACGAGGGCGGCCCGCCCCCGTTCCCCCGCGGCCTGTGGACCCGCGACACCGGCGGAAGCCGTGGCCGCCGCCCGGACCTCGTGGGCGCCTGTGGCGGTCTCGGAGGTATTGCCACAGGCGGTGAGCAGCAGAAACGTTCCTGCATAGACGGCGTACGGGGGACGCCGGGCGGCCGATGGACGGTTCGCGGACACGGGCACTCCTCAGCGGTCGTGGGTGAAGACGGCACAGGCGGGGTCCCCGTTACGCTTCGTCCCGCCGAACCCAGTTAACGCCGCGTCGCCGATACGCGAATCCGCACGTGGGCCATACGGCTGTACCGCCCGCCGGACACGCACATGAAAGAGGCCCGGAACCAAGTCGGTCGTGTAGGTTCCGGGCCCTTCCCGCCCGTGCGGGAACGGAGGCCTGAGGGCAGGTCAGAGATCCGTGCCGTCGTGCGTCTCGTCCGGGTCCACACCCATCGTGATCGAGCCGACGACACCCCGCGCCATGTGGCGCTTGCGGTACGCGAGCTTCATCAGCCCGCCCGTGACCCCGCTCTGGTCGTAGATGGTGTCCTCGGTGAGGGTGGTACGGGTGGTGGTGCTCGTCGAGTACGGTTCGATCTCCGCCGAGTCGAGGACCGCGGACTCCGCGAAGAAGAACTGCCCGGTGTGGCAGGTGTGGCCGCCCTCGTACCCGGCGTCGGTCATCCTCCCGCCGACGTGCACCTTGGTGTGGATGTGCACGCAGCGCCCCTGGTACCAGCCCGGGAAGACGGTCCGGAACTCCACGTACCCGTGCTTGTCGGTGAGCTGGGTGCCCCGGAGGTACCGCTCGTCGTCGGTGGGCTCACTGTGCCCGCCACCCCCGCCGCCGGGCCCGCCGGACGGGGGCGCTCCGGTGGGTGCGTCGGTGGGTGCGTCGGTCGGCATACCGCTGGGAGGCGTACCGTCACCGCCGGGGCCGCCGGGCCCGCCGGAGCTCATGGCCTCGTACCCGGAGTAGATCCCCAGCGCGTCGCAGTGCCAGATGTCGACGGCCGCGTGCGCGACCGGCTTGCAGGTGCCGGAGTCGATCACCTTGAGCCGGAGGGTGAGGGGGATGCCCTCCTTGTCCTCGGTGATGTCCTTCCGGAACTTGTCGGCGTCGATGTAGTACGGCCCCTCGGTGGTCTCCGAGGTGAGCCGGTAACACTCCTCGCCCGATCCACCTCCGGACTTCTTGGCACCGGTCGTTTCCTCGTCGGCCGAGGCACTGGCAACGGCACCGGCCCCGATCCCGGCGGCCACGATCGCCGCGCCTCCGGCGAGCACCATCCTGCGTCGCGTCATGTCCTTCTTGTGCGCGGGCCCTTGAGTCTCAGTCATGAACGGCGCGGCTAGACAGGGAAGTTGGGAGTGGCGTGTGCGCAGGCTGTGCGTTGCTGTGAGACCGCGGCCATCACACCCGGCCGAGCCGCCCGCCCTTGACATCCCGAACGAGCCCGGCGAAAGCCACGGCCGTGACCACCAGCTCCGTACCGGGGTCATCGCCCTCGCGGAGCCGTATCCGGCCGTCGGTGACAGCCAGTTCGACGCAGTTGGCCGAGTCGCCGCCGCCGGAGAACGAGGACTTCTGCCACGCGATGCCCTTTGTCATGACGAGACCTTTCACATGCTCCGCACGAGGCGATGAATGAAGTCCCTCGACTCTATGGCGCCCATGGAGACCGCCTCCAGCTTCCGCACGACCTCGCGGTACCGGTGGAGCTGCGCCTGCGCGTCCAGAAAGGCACCACCGTGCGGGGTGTCCATGAGAACGGTGTCGAGCGATGGCACGGGCCCACCCGCATACACCAGGGGATCACCTATTCCTGCGAACCCGTCCAGGTCGAAAGGGATGACCCGTACCGTCACGTGCGGCAGTTCGGACTGGTCCAGGATGTGTAGAAGCTGACCTCGTGCGACCTCGACGTCAGCAACCCTGATCCGGAGAGCGGCTTCATGAATCACCGCTTCGTAGTGGCCCATCTGCCCCTCGGCAAGGGCCTCCTGCCGCCTCAGCCGGAACCTCACCCGCACCGCCAATTCCTCCTCGGACAGTGCCGGCACGGTTGCGGCAAAGATGGCCCGGACCTGCTGCTCCGTCTGTAGCAGCCCCGGCACATGCACGGTCTCGAAGTTCTTCACCCACGCGGCATGATGCTCAAGCTCGGCCAGGTCCAGGTACCCGGAGGGAACCCGTTCCCGGTATTCCTCCCACCATCCGCGTACGCGCTCGACAGCCATGCCGGCCAGAGCATCGATCAGTGCAGCGTCCTCGCACGCGTATTGGCTGGCCAGGTGGCGCACGCGTGCAGCACTGACACCGACCCGGCCCGCCTCCATGCTGGACATCTTGCTCTCGGCGACGCCCATGGCCCTTGCGGCATCACGGCCGGTCAGACCCGCCCGCTCCCGAAGCTTGCGCAGCTCGGCCCCCAACCGTTCTTGGCGTGCCGTGATGACGCTCCTACCGGGCATGTTGCCTCCCATTCAGGCGAGTTGACCGTACGAGTATCACAGTCACGCTTGACCGGGGGAAAGCTTTACCCCTACCTTCAGTGACGTGCCGCACACGCTGCGAAACACCGGGACCCCGGAAGCGCACCGCCCCGCCATGCCATGACGGGTACGACATGCCACCGCCCACAGACCGCCGCGCCCACAGCCCCTCACGCACGAACCGGAGTTCCCGTATGCCGAACTCACCCACGAGCACCGACGCCCCCTGGGAATACACGCTCTACATCCCCCACGACCCCCGCGCGGTCACGGTCTCCCGCCGCACCCTGCGCCTCATCCTCACGCTGCACGACCTACTGCCCCTCTCCGAGACCGCCGAACTCGTCGCCACCGAACTGGTGGGCAACGCGGTACGCCACACCAAGGGCCCGGCCGCGTTACGCCTGCGCTGGGCCGGCCGCGTACTGCGCATCGGCGTCTGGGACGCGGACCCCACCCCGCCGGCGCCACCGCTCTCCGCACCCACATCCACATCCACATCCACATCCACATCCACAGAAGCCGAAAACGGGCGCGGCCTCGATCTCGTCCGCAACTGCACGGACGGCTGGGGCTGGTATCAGCTCAGCAGCACCGGCGAGTCCGGCAAGTTCGTCTGGTGCGAACTTGCCTCTGCCTAGCCTGAGTTATCAGATCGGCGACCACAGCTGCCCGCCGTGGACCGGTTTATCCGTCAAGGGTGGCGCTCAAACAACGTGTCCCAGGTATGGACCCCATCGCGGACGGCGACGAATGCCCGACGGTCTGGGCGAGCAGCGGCAGCACAACCATCGCGTCGCCGCCCTGATCCAGGTGATCTGCCTGGCCCTGATGGCGTTCTGCCTGATCGAACGCCAGGTCAGGCGTGCACTGGGCCCCGAGCAGACGACGACCGGCCTTTACCCCGACAACCGCCGGGCACGACCCACCGGCCGGATGATCCTCCACCACCTCGGCGAGCTGACGCTGCGCAGCGGTGACGTGACCGACCCGCCCAGCGTCCGGATCACCCGCGATGTCCCGCTCCACCTCCTCGACCTGCTCGGCGTCGACGGTTTACGAGTCCGCTGCCGTCTTCGCCCCCGTACGCCCGCCGGAGACGGCGAACAGCCCCCGGCCGTCGTGGCCGGGGGCTGTTTCACGTGGAACGTGAGCCCGAGAAGGGAACGGGCGGTTACTTCTCCGTCTTGTCCTTCGCCGATGCCGCCGGCTTGCGGAGCTGGATGTTCAGCTCGCGCAGGCGGGACTCGTCCAGCTCCGTCGGGGCGCCCATCATCAGGTCCTGGGCGTTGCCGTTGAGCGGGAAGGCGATCGTTTCGCGGATGTTGGGCTCGTCGGCCAGGAGCATCACGATGCGGTCGACGCCCGGGGCGATGCCGCCGTGCGGCGGGGCGCCGAGGCGGAAGGCGCGGAGCATGCCCGCGAACTCGTGCTCAACGGTCTCGCGGTCGTAGCCGGCGATCTCGAAGGCCTTGAGCATCACGTCGGGCTCGTGGTTGCGGATGGCGCCGGAGGACAGCTCGATGCCGTTGCAGACGATGTCGTACTGCCAGGCGAGGATGTCGAGCGGGTCCTTCTCATCGAGGTCCTTCATGCCGCCCTGAGGCATCGAGAAGGGGTTGTGGGAGAAGTCGATCTTCCCGGTGTCCTCGTCCTTCTCGAACATCGGGAAGTCGACGACCCAGCAGAACCGGAAGACGCCCTCCTCGAAGTGGCCGGCGCGCTTGGCGGCCTCCACACGGACCGCGGACATGATCTTCGAGACCTCGTCGAACTCGCCCGCGCCGAAGAAGACCGCGTGACCGGGGACGAGGGACAGACGCTCGGTGAGGGTCTTGATGTCGGTCTCGGTGAGGAACTTGGCGATCGGGCCGGTGAGGCCGCCGTCCTCGCCGACGCGGACCCAGGCCAGGCCCTTGGCGCCGTGCTGGACGGCGTAGTCGCCGAGGCCGTCGAAGAACTTCCGGGACTGGCCGGCGGTGTCCGGGACCGGGAGGGCGCGGACGTGCTTGCCGGCGAACGCCTTGAACTCCGAGTCGGCGAAGATGTCGGAGATGTCGACCAGTTCCAGCTGGGCGCGCAGGTCCGGCTTGTCGTTGCCGTACTTCAGCATCGCCTCGCGGAACGGGATGCGCGGGAACGGCGAGGTGACGTGGCGGCCGTTGCCGAACTCCTCGAAGAGCTCGGTCATGAGCTTCTCGATCGGCCGGAAGACGTCCTCCTGCTCGACGAACGACATCTCGACGTCGAGCTGGTAGAACTCGCCGGGCGAACGGTCGGCGCGGGCGTCCTCGTCGCGGAAGCACGGCGCGATCTGGAAGTAGCGGTCGAAGCCGGAGATCATCAGCAGCTGCTTGAACTGCTGCGGGGCCTGGGGCAGGGCGTAGAACTTGCCCGGGTTCAGGCGGGACGGGACGACGAAGTCGCGGGCCCCCTCGGGGGAGGTCGCGGTGAGGATCGGGGTCGCCATCTCGTTGAATCCGAGAGCCACCATCTTGGCGCGGATGGAGGCGATGACGGCCGAGCGCAGCATGATGTTGCGGTGCATGCGCTCGCGGCGCAGGTCGAGGAAGCGGTACTCCAGGCGCCGCTCCTCGTTGACCCCGTCCTCGATGTTGATCGTGAAGGGCAGCGGGGCGGCCTCGCCCAGCACCTCGACCTCGGTGACCTCGATCTCGATCTCGCCGGTCGGGAGCTCCGGGTTCACGTTGTCGGCGCCGCGCGCGGAGACCTTGCCGTCGATCCGTACGACGGTCTCCTTGGTGAGCTTCGCCAGGGCCTCGTTGCCGGGGGTGCCGGGACGGGCGACGAGCTGCACCAGACCGTAGTGGTCGCGCAGATCGATGAAGAGGATGCCGCCCAGGTCTCGGCGATTGTGCAGCCAGCCGCTCAGCCGGACGTCGGTGCCGACGTCAGAGGCGCGGAGCTCGCCGCAGGTGTGGGACCTGTACCGATGCATTCTCGTTCATCCAGTCTTCGCGGTTCGGGGTGGATTCAGCCTCCCCAGGCTACCGCCCGCACCCGCACCAAATCATTGACATTGACATTTCAAGATCATCCGGCACCGGGCGGAGGGGGCGGCGGCCCCTGCCTGGAGGGGGCCGGACCACCGTCCTCGGCGGCGTTCACGGAGCAGATCTTCTTAAAGTGGGGCAATGCACACCGAGGGCGTCCTGGCCGCGACCGCGACCGGTCTGTGGCACTGGGACAACGCAGCCGGGACGGTCACGCTCGATGCGGAGGGGGCCCGGCTGCTCGGAGCTGCCCGCCGCGGCCGGTGTCTTCGGTGAGTCCGCGGTGCGTTCCCATTTTCATCCGGTCGACCGGAACGAGATCTACGAGGTGGTGAATCTCGCAGTCGCCGAGGGCACCCTCGCCGAGGCCCGGCTGCGGATCGTGGACGAACACGGCCGGGTACTGCGCGACGGGGCCGCCGGCGGACCGCCGCGAGCCGGGCCGTCGGGCTCGGGCTCTTCGGGTGAACGGTTCCGCCTTCGAACGCCGGACGGGCCGGACCGCGTGGCCGTGGTCCGGGAAGGGTCCGGCCACCCCGTCGAACGCCGGACGGGCCGACCGCGTCGCCGTGGTCCGGAAAGGGCCGGCCACCCCGTCGAACGCCGGACGGGCCGACCGCGTCGCCGTGGTCCGGAAAGGGGCCGGCCACCCCGTCAAACGCCGGACGGCCCGGAAGGCTGAACACCGGCCGGACCGTCGGGACGCTCTCCGCGTAGTTCGCCGAGGATGCCGAAGGCCGCCGCGCAGGCCGGCACCGCGAGCAGCATGCCCAGCAGGCCCGCCACACTGGCGCCCGCGGTGATCGCGATCATGATGGTGGCCGGGTGCATCTGGACCGTACGGCTCTGGATCATCGGCTGGAGCACATGGCCCTCCAGGACCTGTACGGCGAGCACGACCCCCAGCGCCCACAGTGCGATCACCAATCCCCGGTCGGCGAGCGCGACCAGGATCGCGACCGCGCCGGAGAGGAACGCCCCGAGGTAGGGGATGTAGGCGCCGACGAAGACCAGCGCACCGAGCCCCACGGCGCCCGGCACTCTCAGGATCAGCAGGCCCACGGTGATGCACACCGCGTCGATCAGCGCGATGAACGTCGTGCCGCGCATGAAGCCCTGCACGGCTTCGAAGGCCCGCCGTCCCATGGCCTCGACCAGGTCCCCGGTACCGCGCGGGGCGATCGCGTGGGCGAGGCTCGCGGCCTTGTCGGAATCGCGCAGGAAGAAGAAGGTCAGCAGGAGGGCGAGGACGCTGGTCGCGATCAGCGAGCCGATCAGGCTGATCCCGGAGAGGAGCCCGCCCGCCGCGCTCGCGCCGAACTTCTGGACGAGTTTCTGGGCGTTCGCGACGAGGTCGTTCACATTGGTCTGCTTGCTGATCCCGAAATGGTCGACGACCCACTGCGCGGCGTCCTTCAGCGAGCGGAGGATCTGGTCGCCGGTGTCGACGAGCGCGGTGACGACGATGTAACCGGCACCGCCGACCACCGCGACGAGCAGGGCGCAGGTGAGCCCCGCGGCCAGCGAACGGTTCATTCCGCGGCTGGTGAGCCGGCGGTGGACCGGTCCGAGCAGTGCCGTACCGAGCAACGCGAGCAGCACGGGCGTGACCGCGGTCTTGAAGATGATGCACAGCCAGACCGCGACGGCGGCAACCCCGGTGACGAGGAGAACGACACCGCACCATGCGGCTGCGCGCCGCGCGCCGTCGGGCAGGAGGGGATTCGGGGTCTGCACCCTCCCACCCGATCACGGTGCAGGTGTGATGTCCACTCCGTCCACGAGTGTCACATTCCGTGGACCGCGGGCACCGTACCGAGGCGACCGGCCTGGAAGTCCTCGAAGGCCTGCTTCAGTTCGGCCTGACTGTTCATCACGAACGGTCCGTAGTGCGCCATCGGCTCGCGGATCGGACGGCCGCCGAGCAGGACGACCTCCAGGTCCGGGGTGTTGCCGTCCTGCTTCTCGTCCGCGCGGACGGTCAGCGAGGAACCGGCGCCGAAGACCGCGGTCTGCCCCATGTGGACGGGGCGGTGCTCCGCGCCGACGGTGCCGCGTCCGGCGAGGACGTACGCGAGTCCGTTGAAGTCCTCGCGCCACGGCAGGGTCACCTCGGCGCCGGGGCGGACGGTGGCGTGGATCATCGTGATCGGGGTGTGCGTGATGCCCGGGCCCTCGTGCCCGTCGAGTTCACCGGCGATGACACGGAGCAGCGCGCCGCCGTCCGGGGAGGCGAGGAGCTGGACCTGACCGCCGCGGATGTCCTGGTAGCGGGGGGCCATCATCTTGTCGGCCTTGGGCAGGTTCACCCAGAGCTGGAGGCCGTGGAAGAGGCCGCCCGACATCACGAGGGACTCCGGCGGCGCCTCGATGTGCAGGAGGCCGGATCCGGCGGTCATCCACTGGGTGTCGCCGTTGCGGATGGTGCCGCCGCCACCGTTGGAGTCCTGGTGGACGAAGGTTCCGTCGATCAGGTACGTGACGGTCTCGAAGCCGCGGTGCGGGTGCCAGGGGGTGCCCTTCGGCTCTCCGGCCGCGTACTCCACCTCACCCATCTGGTCCATCATGATGAACGGGTCGAGGTACTTGTAGTTGATCCCGGCGAACGCGCGGCGAACCGGGAAGCCCTCGCCCTCGAACCCGCTCGGCGCCGTGGTGACGGCGAGCACGGGACGGGCCGTGGCGTCGCCCGAGGCGGCGACCTTGGGCAGGGTCAGCGGATTTTCGACGGTCACTGCGGGCATGGGAGCCACCTCCGGGATTGTCCTGAGCTCAATTTAGTTGAATGGTGAACATCCCGCAAGGCGACATTCATTCCCGCACCCCGGCCACCACGACGAGAAGGGGCCCGTACCTGGC
>NZ_JBHVFF010000275.1:0-11543 GCF_042801895.1 Streptomyces sp. NPDC057543
CCCCGCCGGCGCGCCGTGGTGTGCCCCAGCTCGCCCCCCCGCGGGCCCTGGGCGGTGCGCCGCGCCGGGTGGCGGCACCGCGACCAGTGGGGGCGGGTGTTGAGCCGTACGGCCGCCGCACGCAGGGCGAGGGGCAGCCCGCCGCAGTACCGCGCGATCGCGGCCGCCGCGGCCGGCTCCCGGTTGACCCGTTCCGGGCCCAGCATCCGGGCCAGCAGCCGCACACTGTGGCCGTGCGGCAGGTCCGGCAGCTGCAGAACGCGGGCGCCGAGCGGCGTGCTGAGCCGGCCTCTGCTGGTGATCAGCACCGCGGTGTCCGCGCTGCCCGGCAGCAGCGGCTGCACCTGCTCGTCGTCGACCGCGTCGTCGAGGGTGAGCAGCAGCTGGCGCCCGGCGAGCGCCAGCCGGTAGACCTCGGCGCGCTCATCGGGGTCGGCCGGGAGCCGGTCGGGGTCCGTACCCAGCACGCGCAGCAGCCGGCCCATCACCGCGTGCGGGTCCGCCGACCGGGTGCCGCTGCCGCGCAGCGCCGCGTACAGCTGCCCGTCGGGGAAGGCGGACCGCAGCCGGTGCCCCAGGCGCACGGCCAGCGCGGTCTTGCCGACGCCGCCCCCGCCGACCAGCACGACCGCGGACGGCTGCGAGTCGGTGGGCTGGGTCAGGGTCCGCTGGATCACGTCGAGTTCGCGTTCGCGCCCCGTGAAGTCGGGGAGGTCGAGCGGGAGCATCTGCGGGATGTGCGGGGTGGGCCGGGGGTGGGCGAGGACCTGGAACGTGCCGACGCCGTGCGTGACGGCGCCGTGCGGGTCGCCGCCGCCGCGCTCGGGCGGCGGTGCGGGGTCGGCCGCCTCGCCGCGCAGGATCGTCTCGTACAGCCGCTGCAGCCGCCGCGACGGATCCGTGCCGAGTTCCTTGGCGATCAGCCGGCGCATCGACTGGTAGTACTCGAGGGCGTCGACGCTGCGTCCCTCCAGGTAGAGCGCGAGCATCAGGCGCTCGCAGAGCTGTTCGGAGAGCGGGTCGGTCAGCAGCGCGGCGCGTAGTTCCGCGAGGACGGCGCCGGGGCGCTCGAGGCGGATCTCGGCGTCCGCCCACTGGCTGAGCGCCTCGTGGTGCAGCTGCCGCAGCGTCTCCCGGAGCCGGGCCGCCCAGTCGCTCTGCATGCCGCCGAGCGCGTCGCCCCGCCACATGTGCAGCGCCTGCTGGAGCAGCGTGCTGCGTTCCTGGTTGCCGAGGCCCTGCTGCTGGGCGCTTTTGAGCAGCCGGCGGAACCGTACCAGGTCCACGGTGCCGGGATCGGTCGAGACCTGGTAGCCGGCCGGGGTCCGGACCAGGCCGATCGGCTCGGGCAACTCGGCCGAGGCGCGGGCGAGCGCCCGGCGCAGCCGGGTGATGTAGGTGTGGACGACGTTGCGGACCCCCGCGGGCGGCCGGTCTCCCCATACACGGTCGACGAGGGACTCCAGTGGCACCGGCCGTTCCGGATCGACCAGCAGGACGCCGAGGATGCTGCGTTGACGTGCGGGGCCGAGATCGGCCAGCGCGCTGCCTGTCCAGAGTTCTATCGATCCCAGTATCCGGAGCTCCATCGAAGATCACCCGTATCCCTTCAGTGTCCGGAAAACTAACTCCGGCCGGTGCAGCGCCCCTTGATTTCCGCTCTGCCGCGCCGGCCCCGGTCGGCGGGCAGCGCGCGTCACCCGCCCCGCGAGCGACTCCACGGTGGCGGGTGACGGATGCTGCGTGCTGGGCTTCTGGGCGGGGTGGCGGACTCAGGCCGTCGCCGGCTCCTTGCGCTGCGGGGTGTAGTCGGCGTGGTCGATGGCGCGTTCCCAGACCGCCTCGAACGCCTCCTTGCACCGGCGGATCAGCTTGGGGTCCTCGGAGAACTCGTGCGGGCCCCAGGAGCCGTCGCCGTGGAAGTTCGTCCAGCGCAGCAGGGTGTCGTCGAACACCCAGAAGTCGTTGCCCGGCAGCAGCAGCTCCGAGGCCCGCTGCCGCGGCAGCCAGCGCACCTTCTCGCCGGCGGGCACGTTGACGATCGTGGTGGTCTCCCACTCGTACTGGATGAAGTCGGTCACCGGCTCGGACACGATCCGCGCGCGCCGCCAGTCGATGCCGCGCTTGACCGCCTCCTGCACCAGCTCGACCCAGTCGCTGTGCCGGTCGTACTCGATCGGGAGGCCCTTTTGCCAGTCGACGAAGACCGGGCCCTTGGGGGTGTAGATGTCGCGCATCTCCAGGTGCACGGCGGAGTGCTTGGTTTGCGCGATCAGTTCGGCGAAGGCCGGGAAGTTGCTCGACATGCGAATCTCCAATCCGAGAACAGATCAGGCCGCGGCTGAGTCGTCGGACGACCTTGTGGAGCCGACTTCCAGGCCTTGCCCCCAGTTGAGCGGTCCGGCCTAGAACCGGGCTCGAGGACCGGTCCGGCAGGAGCCGCGCGGCCCTTCTCGCGCTCACCGGACCAGGTGTGCGCACCTCGCCTGCGGGTACTCAGGCCCGCACCGCCGACTCCTGGAAGCCGTCTGTGATGTCCTCGCTGACTATCAGGGCAACGTGAAACGCGCTCATGAGCACCTGGTTCAGGTGGCCGTGGCGGCGGGGGAGAAGCCGCCGGGTCTGACGACGCTGCCCCTACGGCCCGGTCGGCGGACTGCCGCACCTGGTGCGCGTCGACGGCGGCGCCGACTTCCTGTCCAAGACCGTCCGACGGGCCTTCGGCCTGCTGAGGGGTGCCGGTGCACCGGGTACGCAGTGCCCGCCACAAGGGCGGCATCGAGCGGTTGAACCGCACGAGCAAGACGCGCTTCTTCGCCGACCTGCCCCGCTCCACGAAAGCGCGGCCTGGGCCCCCTGAGCTCTCACTGTGCGACCCGGGCACACCGCAGCCCGGGTATGCGGGGTGCGTACCCGGGCTGCGCGGTGGGGCCTTGCGATGGATGGCCCCGGTGTCAGGCCGTGAGGGCCTTGTGGAGTGCGTCGAGGCCGTCGCGGTAGATGCCGGTGAAGAGGTCGGTGACTTCGTCGTCGGTGGCGTTGTCGGGGTTGAAGCGGCCGGACCACTGGACCTCGGCGATGTCGTCGCGGCCGGGGACGGTGTGGACCCGGATGGTGGAGACGTAGCCGTTGACCGGGAACGGGGCCTGGAGGATGGCGTAGCTGTAGTGGCGCTCGGCCTCGTTGAAGTCCACGAGGCGCTCGATGATGACTTCGCCGTCCGGGTTGGTCAGCCGGCGGACGCGGCCGCCTTCGAGCGGGGTGCTCTCGGGGATGTAGGGGAGCCAGTCGGGCAGGGCGTCGAAGCCGCCGATGAGGCTCCAGACCTTGTCGGGGGAGGCGGGCACTATGCGGCTGACGGAGGTGGAAGCCATGATTTTTCTCCTGGATCCTGGTGCTGTGGTGGGGGTTTCGGGGTGGGGGCCAGGCGCCGTGGGGGTCAGGCGCCGTGGGGCAGCGGGGCGGCCGGGCTGACCAGGCCGGCGGTGCGCAGCTCGTGCCAGAACGCGGCCGGGACGGTCTCGTTCAGGGCGGCGATGTCCTCGGCGATCCGGCTCGGGCGGGTGGCGCCGGGGACGGCGGCGGCGGCGACCGGGTGGGCGAGGGAGAACTGGAGGGCGGCGGCCTTGATGGAGACGCCGTGCTTCTGGGCCAGGGCCTTCAGGCGGGAAACCTTCTCGACGATCTCCGGCGGGGCCTGCTGGTACTCGAAGTGGGTGCCGCCGGCGAGGACGCCGGAGCTGTAGGGGCCGCCGACGACCATGTCGACGTTCTGTTCCTGGGCCATCGGGAGCAGGCGCTGGAGGGCGTGCTCGTGGTCGAGGAGGGTGTAGCGGCCGGCGAGGAGGAAGCCGTCCGGCTGCGGCTCGTCGAGGGCGAGGGTCAGCTCGATGGGCTCGGTGCGGTTGACGCCGAGGCCCCAGGCCTTGATGACGCCCTCGTCGCGCAGCCGGGACAGGACGCGGAAGGCTCCGGTGCGGGCCTCCTCGAACTTCTGCAGCCACAGGTCGCCGTGGAAGTCCTGGGCGATGTCGTGGACCCAGACGATGTCGAGCCGGTCGGTGCCGAGTCGCTTGAGGCTGTCCTCGATGGAACGCTCGGTGGCCTCGGCGGTCCACACGTGGAGCATCTTGTTGGGGTTGCCGTGCTCGAACAGGCCGCCCTTCTCGCCGAGGTCGCGGGCGCCCTCCTCCAGTTCGTCGAGGATGACGCGGCCGACCTTGGTCGACAGGACGTAGGCGTCGCGGGGCTTGGTGGACAGGACCTCGCCCAGGCGGGACTCCGAGAGGCCGGCGCCGTAGAACGGGGCGGTGTCGTAGTAGCGGATGCCCTGGTCCCAGGCGGCCTCGACGGTCGCGGCGGCCTCCTCGTCGGGGATCGCGCGGAACATGTTGCCGAGCGGGGCGGTGCCGAAGCCGAGCTTGCCGGGAAGGATTTCCTCGAGGGACATGACGGTGCCTTTTCGATCAGTGGTGCCGGGGTGCGACGGCGTCCCCGGCGCGGGGGTGAGGCATGAGTGAACGGATGCCTTTGCGGTTGGCGGCTCTGCCGGCGGAGTCGTGGCAGTGGATGCACGGTGGCGTCCTGCCGGAGCCAAGGTGTTCGGCGCAGATAAATGCAGAAGCGCCTTACGGGTAAGAACAATAATTGCAGACGCTAGGTAATGCAAGTGGCTGCCACACCGGGGCCGGTCGATCCGGGCTCGGTGTGGCAGGCCCATGAGGCACAGGCCTCCCCTGCCATCACCCTCACCCGACACGAGGGCTTGCAAGCCGAAGGCGTCCGCACGACGACCGCCCGCCCGCGCCGACGATGGCCGCACCGCATCCCGGGGAGAACGCCGCGCGCGTCGCCGAGGCTCCCGGCCGGAGCGCATCCCGGAGAAGGAACCACACCGCCCCTCGCCCAGCAGGAAGGCGCCATGGCGGTCGAGCGCGTCGGCCTTGTCGTCCGCAACGGCCCTGCGCCGGGGCCGTGCTGCCGATCGTGTTGCCGGACGCGTCGGCGTTCACGAGCCGGTCCAGGGCGGTGGGGGCGACGGACATGGCAGACACAACTTTCGAAAGAGCAGCGACGGCGCGGGGCGACGCGCAGGTGGCGCGGAGGTACGGAGTTCGAGTTCGGGCTCGCCCGGGCGGGACCTGCCGTCCACGCCCGCGTCAGCCGTGGCAACCCGGCGGGACGGCGCGGAACGCCGCCCCGTCCGGGCCGGTCGCAAGGGTCAGTTGAGCTCGTCCGGGTGGGGGCCGGTGCGCAGGTCGCGGTCGAGGGTGGCGATGGTGGCCATCTCGTCGTCGGTGAGGGTGAAGTCGAAGACGTCGAGGTTCTCGCGGATGCGGGCGGGCGTCACCGACTTGGGGATGACGACGTTGCCGAGCTGGAGGTGCCAGCGCAGGACGACCTGGGCGGGTGACTTGCCGTGGCGGGCGGCGATCGTGGTGATCGCCTCGTCCTTGAGGACGGCGCCCTGCGCCAGCGGGCTCCACGCCTCGGTGGCGATGCCGTGCTGGGCGTGGACGGCGCGCAGCTCACTCTGCTGGAGGCCGGGGTGCAGCTCGATCTGGTTGACCGCCGGGACCAGCTCGGAGCCGGCGATGAGCCGGTCGAGGTGCGCGGGCTGGAAGTTGGACACGCCCGCGGCGCGGACCCGCCCCTCGGCGACGAGCTTCTCGATGGCCTTCCAGGACTCGCGGTACAGGTCGCGGGCCGGGGTCGGCCAGTGGATCAGGTACAGGTCGAGGTGGTCCAGGCCCAGCTTGGCGAGGCTGGCGTCGAAGGCCCGCAGGGTGGCGTCGTAGCCCTGGTCGGCGTTCCACAGTTTGGTGGTGACGAACAGCTCCTCGCGGGCGATCCCGGAGGCGGCGAGGGCGCGGCCGACGCCGGTCTCGTTGCCGTAGATCGCGGCGGTGTCGATGCTGCGGTAACCGGCCTCCAGGGCGGAGCTCACCGCGGCGGTGGTCCGGTCGTCGGGGACCTGGAAGACGCCGAAGCCGAGCTGAGGGATCTCGACGCCGTTGTTGAGGGTGACGGTGGGGATGACGGACGGTGCCATGGTGCGTGTGGCCTTTCAGACGGTACGGGTCGTACGGGTGGAGAGGGTGTAGCGGACGGTCTGGGCGCCGATGAGACCGTCACGGAAGACGAACGTGTCGACGCCGTCGGTGACCTCGTGGGTGGCGGTGGTGGCGGTCCACTGCAGGAACAGCACGTTTCCGGCGAACCGCGGAGTCAACTGCCAGTCGGCGTCGGGGAGATCGGCCAGGAGACGGCCGATTCCCTCCCGTACGCCCTGGTGGCCCGTCAGGGTTCCCTCAGGGGTGACGAAGACGGCGTCCTCGGTGTAGTTCGCGGTGATCAGGTCGAGGTCCCCGGTGCCGAGCCGCTTCCCGTGGTCGGCGAAGACTTCCTGCGGGGTGCGGGACATCAGGACAGCTCCTCGACGGCCGCGATGGCGAAGCCGTGGTCCTGTTCGGGGGCGCCGCCGCCGACGCCGATGGCGCCGATGAGGTGGCCGTCGCGGTGGACGGGGACGCCGCCGGGGATGAACAGCAGCGGCTTGTCGAGCGCGGTGGGCAGGGAGTGGAACGGCCCCTCGGGCTTGACGAGGTCGACGAGGTCGGCGGTCGGCGCGTCGAGCTGCAGGGCGGTGTAGGCCTTGCGGGTGCTGGTCTCGCCGGAGATCAGCACTGCCCGGTCGTCGCGGCGGAAGGCGAGCAGGTGCCCGCCCGCGTCCAGGACGGTGACGCTCACGGTGACTCCCGCGGCGTCGGCGGCGCGGCGCGCGGCGGTGACGAGGACCTCGGCGTCCTGCGTGGTCATCGGGGCGACGGGGACGGTGGTGCTCATGACGGATTCCTTCGCGGATGGGGGATCGGGTGGGGATCGGATGGGGGATCGGGTGTGGGTGGGAAGGCTCGGGCTGCGGTGGCGCGTCCAGGTCAGTGCAGGACGGTTTCCGGCGTGCTCCGGCGCCCGACGGACCCTGCGACGACGCGTTCGGCGGTGCGGGTACGGCGGTGGAGGCGGGCGGCGAGAAGGGCGAGCAGCAGGGCTGTGCCGGAGAGGATGGCGCCGACCCAGTTGGGGGAGGTGTAGCCGAGGCCCGCGGCGATCACGACACCGCCGAGCCAGGCCGCGAGGGCGTTGCCGAGGTTGAAGGCGCCGATGTTGGCGGCGGATGCCAGGGTCGGAGCGGCCGAGGCCTGGTCGAGCACCCACTTCTGCAGCGGCGGGACGGTCGCGAAGCCGAGGGCGCCGATCAGGGAGAGGGTGATCGCGGCCAGCACCTTGTTGTGGGCGGTTGCGGTGAACAGCAGCAGCGCGGCGGTGAGGGCCGCGAGGGTGGTGAGGAGCATCGGCATGAGCCTGCGGTCGGCGAACTTGCCGCCGAGGAGGTTGCCCAGGAACATGCCGATACCGAAGAGGACGAGCAGCCAGGTCACCGCGCCCTCGGTGTAGCCGGCCACCTCGGTCATCATCGGGGTGATGTAGGTGATGGCGGCGAAGACACCGCCGTAGCCGAGGACGGTCATGGCCATGGCCAGCCACACCTGCACATTGCGGAATGCGGCGAACTCGGTGCGTACGGTCACCGAATCGGGTCGGCCCATCTCGGGCACCAGCTTGGCGACGCCGAGGAAGCCGATGACGCCGAGCGCGGCGACGATGACGAACGTGACGCGCCAGCCGGCGGTCTGGCCGATGTACGTACCGCCGGGGACACCGACGATGTTGGCCACGGTCAGGCCCATGAACATCAGGGAGATGGCCGAGGCCTTCTTCTCCGGAGCGACAAGGCCGGCTGCGACCACGGAACCGATGCCGAAGAACGCGCCGTGCGCCAGGGAGGCCACGATCCGGCCGATGAGCATGACGCCGAAGCTCGGTGCGATGGCGGACAGCGCGTTGCCGATGACGAACAGCGTCATCAGGAACATCAGCATCTTCTTGCGGGACACCTTGGTGCCGAGAACGGTCAGGAGCGGCGCGCCGAACACGACGCCCAGGGCGTAGCCGGAGACCAGCCAGCCGGCGGCCGGGATGGTCACGCCGAAGTCGCCTGCGACCTGGGGCAGCACGCCCATGATCACGAATTCGGTGGTGCCGATCCCGAAGGCCCCGATGGCGAGAGCCAGGAGCGCGAGAGGCATGGGGAGCTACCTTCCAAGTACTTGCGTTGGGCGCTTACGTCACAGGACAATAGTTGCACGCGCTGGATAAGGCAAGCGCGCACTGAAGGAGTGTGCATGTATTGTCGTGTGCAACAATTGAGGGGACGGCCCGAAGAAGGAGCCCCCCGTTGACTGCTACTGCCCCCGCGCTCACCGCCCTGGCTCAGGGCTGGTGCGCGCTGTCTCTGCTGCACGGAAAGATCGAGTCCCACCTCGAACGCGCCCTGCAGGCCGGTCATGGCCTGAGCGTGCGCGAGTACTCGCTCCTCGACGTCCTCGGCCGCCAGCACGACGGGGAGGGCGGACACCTGCAGATGAAGCAGGTCGCCGACTCCGTCGTGCTCAGCCAGAGCGCGACGACCCGCCTGGTCACCCGCCTCGAGGACCGCGGACTCCTGGAGCGCTACCTGTGCCCCACCGACCGGCGCGGGATCTACACCGACGTCACCGAGGCCGGCCTCAAGCTGTTGGGCGAAGCCCGCCCGACGAACGAGGCGGCCCTGCGTGCGGCACTGCAGGAAGCCGCCGAGGACCCCCGGCTGGAACCTCTGGTGCGCACCGTCGAAACCGCGCGGACGCCGGCGCCGATCGCCGAATGAAAGCGATCGACTTCCTGCGGAAGCTGGGCGCGGAACCCGTGACCTACGGCCCCGGACTCGACGACCGTGTCGCACGGCTGGCACCCGAAGGCATCGACGCGGCCCTCGACTTCGTCGGCGCGGACGCCGTGGATACGTCACTGCGCCTGCTCGGGCGACCGGACCGGCTCGCGTCCATCGCCGCCCCCAAGGCTGCCGAGCAGGGCGGCCACTACGTATGGGTCCGCCCGGACTCGGCAGACGTCGCGGCGCTCGCCGGCCTTGCCGAGGCGGGGAAGTCGGCCGTGCACGTCGAACGAGTGCTCCCCCTCGCCGAAGCGGCGCAAGACTGGCGCTCGAACGCCCGGGGACACACGCGCGGCAAGCTCGTGCTGTCCGTGGCGAACGGCTGAGGTGTCCCGGTCGTCGTGTGTGTCCGGCCCCGTCACCGAGGCCGGACACAGGTGAACGGGCCCGGCGCCGAGAAGTCCGTCGGTGCCCGGTGGGCGGCTTCATCGGGGGTGACGTCGGCCGCGGTGACGTGTGGTCGTCGCCGGGGAAGCCGTCACAGGCTTCCCTCACGCGCCGCGTCGAAGTCCGACCACGAGCGTCACCGCACGGGGTCGTGCCACGGAGGTAACGCTCCGTGCCGCGGAACACTGTCCGCGCTGGGCCGGGTGCGGGACGGTCATCTCCGCGAGCAGCAGCGCCACGTCCACGGCCTGCGTCCCGCCCGGACACAGCACCGCCGCGAGGGATGGGCGCGGCGGCCGGGACCGTTTGTCTACGGGTGGGAGGTCTGCGGGGTCACGGCGAGGCGGGGCGCGCGGTCGAGGTCGGCGAGCAGACGTTCGGCGTCGGTCATCAGTGATCCGTACACGTGCCAGGCGCCCGGCTCGGTCAGTGTGCCCCGCTCGATCTCGCCGGTCATCATCGTGTGCCACGCGGCGGCGTCGTCGATGGCCCGGCGCAGTCGCTCGCGGGCGTCGTCCTCGGCCGGACCCTCGGCCGGGCCGGGGGTGGCGAAGCACGTCACCGCCCCACCCGCCGCATCCAGGGTCGCCGCGTAGCGGTCGAGGAACATCTGCCCCAGGCGGTGATCGTCGACGGCGTCGGCCAGCGTCCGGGCGATGCCGCGGACCTGGAAGGTGATCCGGTGCAAAGCCCGCAGGGCCTCGCCGTGGCCCGACAGCTCGCGTCGTCCGCGTACGACGACGCACCGAGTGTTCCAGCGCAGGCTCTCCTGACTCTCACGGACGTCCTCGTGCGCCCGCACCGCCAGGTCCTCCAGGCGTCTGCCCTTCTCCAGCCAGGTGTGCGCACGGTCGGCGTGTTGCCGTTCCCTCAGCCCGCGGCCCATGTCGACGAGCAGCTCCCCCATGGCCACGGCCAGACCGCGTACCGCGGAGTCGGAGGCGCTCAGGTGCACGGGCGGCAGGACGACGGCGTTCACCGCGATCCCCACCGCCGCTCCGGTCAGCGTCGCAAGGGTCAGCGCGACCACATGGCCCACGGGAACGGCCGTCGCCGCGGCCAGGGCCAGCACCGCCGTCGAGGCGACCTGCAGACGGCCGTCCGACCCCCGCCGCCCGGCCACGACCAGCGCGATCGCCGGGATGACGGCGGCGCTCCCCGCAGCCGGGCCCAGCAGCCACATGACGGCCACGGCCACCGCCAGCCCGGCCGCCCGGGCGCCCACGCTGCGCAGCGCCTGCGTCACCGACCGATAGACGGTGGGGGCGCTGACCATGGCCAGCGCGGTGGCCACGGCGAGATACCGCTGCTCCCGCGGCAACCACCACGAAGCGGCCTGCCAGGCCAGGAGGGTCGCGATCAGGACCTTGGCCGTCCGTACCACTGCCGGCCGTATCGTCGCGGACCGTATCGCCGCAAGCCATACCGACCGGACGACTCGCGGCGGCCACCAGGCCCGACCCGCGTTCCGCCACCACACGGCGACGGCCTGACCTCGCGCGAGGACGTGTGCTGTCATGCTTTCGGCTCCTGCTTCATCCTTCATCCGCGACGGCGCTGCGCCGCTCATCCGATCGGCAGCCGCCGACGCCCCCTGTTCGCGGAGCGCTCGGCGGCCTTGAGGCCCTGCGGCCCGGAACGGTGATGCCCTTGCCGCGACGATGGGCTGTCGTACGACAGCGGCCCCGGCACGATGCGGTCCCGGTGCAGGGAGTCCGGTGCAGTCTCGGGCGGAGGAGTCTCACCCGGGCCCGGTCCTCGCGGCGGGTACGTTCAGGACGCCCCGTTCAGGAACCGGTCGAGGTGGCTGTCCAGGTCCAGTGCCTCGGCCTCCTGGGCGGCGGGCACCAGCTGGTAGGTGCGCAGCAGCCAATGCTTGAGGGCCGGGAGCGGAGTGATGAGGTGGGCGGAGCCGCCAGGAGAAGTCAGGAGAAGGTGCAGGAGGGCATTTGGGCCGGCCCCGGTGGGTTGTACCCGCACGTCGCCCTCTCCGCTGGGTGCCAGCATTCCCCGGGCGAGCAGCTCGCGTGAGATGACCCAGAGTACGGGGCCTCGGACGAGGTCATGGAAGAGGAACTCCACCACCAGCGGGTCCTGCGACCTGTACAGCAGGTGGGCTGGTACCGGGAGCCGTGCGCCCAGGGGCGACACGAGCTCCATGTCGAGCATGTGGTCTACGCAAGTGATCATGGCTTTGTGTTGGTTCGGGGGCCGGGGCGGCGCCTGGGCTCTGGTGGCGGTGATTGCGGGGCCTTCGCGCGGGGCGCGGGGGCGGCATGCGGTGTCATGGCCGTTGCTGTCCCTTGAGCGGCCATGACAC
>NZ_JBHVFF010000276.1:0-11462 GCF_042801895.1 Streptomyces sp. NPDC057543
GCCCAGTTGCCGCGCCTTGGCTGCTTTCCTGCAGGCCACTATGCTGGCCTTATAGAAATGAACGGCGATAAGTTGAATCCATGCGCGATCATCGATCTCACCGACTGGGCTGAGCTCGAGAATGCCGACGGGTCGGCCTTCCCGGTTACTCCGACCAAGCTGCGCGACTTGGCGTCGGGTGACTTTTCCAAAGTAACGAGTTCACTCAACCACCTGTATGACGCTCTCCTCAACGACGGAGTCGTCTACTCTGCGACCGCGCCGGCTTTCAGGTATGTCGCCGCACTTTTGGGCGACCACGAAAGTCGAGCCGCACTCACTCCTTCATGGGATGGGGAAAAATTCCCACTCCGAGGCAAGCTCCTTTCATGGCTGGCCGACGTGGCCTTCGATGTCAGCATTGAGCAGGAGCAGCGCATTCGAGAGTGGGGGGAATATTCGCCGACCGAGCCATTTCCCGATTTCCTGAACATCAGGAGTATTTACCCGGAAGCTTTTCCGGGCGTCGCCTCCTACTTTGATGACTCTGATCCGAGAGTGGTTGAGGCGGCTCTTGTCGCGGCCGTTCGATTTCTGGAGTCCCCGGCATTGGCGATGCACCGCAGGAGGTTGACTCCTTTGCTGGAGAACGTTCTAGCGCAAAGCTCCAGCGAACGGCATAGAAGTTTGGCCTCCGAGGCGTTGGCGTCTTGGGAGCAAGGGCGCATGTTGATGGAACCCCCTACCGATCCACTCCCGTCCGACGGGCGCGGGAAGGATCACAATTCGCACGACAAACGGGGATCAGTTGACGAGCCGCCGTTTTAGTGGGCGTGCCCGGACTCGGCCGGCTCAGCCCACGAAGTCCCGTACCCCTTGGGACACCGCGTCGTCGCCGAGGAAGTCGTTGTGTTCCAGGCACCCCGCCAGGACGTTCGTCGCGCCCGCGAGCGGGACGCTGTCGTCCGGGTTGATGATCTCGTCGCAGTTGGACCAGAACGTCGCGTAGGAGACCGCGCCCGGGGTCTCGTCGCCCTCGGCCAGGCCGTCCTGGACGTAGAAGCCGGGGGTCATGTGGACTCCCAAAGAGAGGTTGGGGCCTCTGGGAGGAAGGCGAGCTCCCATCCTCCCTGGTCTCTCATGAAAACGGCGCGACCATTTTCAACCTGCTCAACCCATGGGTACTCAATGAAGAGGGTTGGTGAAAGGTGCTTACTCCAGCGTGACGCGAGGCTGCGCCAATCCTGAAGTGCCGCAGGGAGCCAGAGGGTATCCGAAGGGGTTGGAGACTGCTCAAGGTCCGGCGTGCCATGCCATGCTTCCAGGAACCTGTTCAAGTCAACGTCTTGCGAAGAAATCACAAGCCCATCATCATTGCAGGTTTCAGAGCATGGTTTCCAGTGCCACAGGATTACCAGGACGACTCCGCGGCTACCGCGCGGCTTGGCCGAGCGGTGCGGGAAGCTCGCAGCCGACACGCTCCAGGCGCCGGTCGACCTCGGCCTCACAGGTCGGCGGCGGCCAGGCGTCGCCCCAGCCGGCGCCCCTTGCGCCTTGTACAGGTCGCCGTGCTGCTTCGTCACCGTCGTCCGGCTCAGCCGCTCCTTGGTCTCGCACAGGGCGAGGAGCACCCTGCCTCTGCGGATCTGCGGATCTGCGGATCTGCGGATCTACGGTCGCCGGACCACCCGGGAGGGGGCGGGGGAGACCGGGAAACGGGCGGCGGCGACGTAGGGAAGTTCTCGTCCTCGTACGGCAGGGAGCCGCCCTTGACCTGTCGGTGCAGCGGGGAGCGGCTGACCCGGGCCGAGAGGTGGCACCAGTCCGTGCCCGGCACGATCGGGCAGGCGGCGCTGTGCGGACGGGGCGCCGCGACCCGGAATCCGGCGGTGATCAGCCGGTCGCGGGCCTCGATGATCCGGGCGTAACCGTCCGGGGTGCCCGTCTCTACGATCACCACGGCCTGGCGGCGGACGTCGCGACGTCCACCAGGGCGGCCCGGTCGGTAACGGCGAGCTCGCCGGTACATCGGTGACGTCGAACGGGCCGCGCCGCCGCCGCCACCGGCCGGCCACCGGCACCACCGCCGCCACGGGCACCCGCTGCCCCCGTGCCCCGGGGCGCGCTCCCCCGGCCCGCGCCCCGGAGCACGGCACCACGGCCGGGCAGGCCGCACTGTCACTGCCCGCAAGTAGGGTGGGACACATGGCAGACCCCTCCAGCTACCGCCCCAAGCCGGGACAGATCCCCGACTCCCCGGGGGTCTACAAATTCCGCGACGAACACCGCCGGGTGATCTACGTCGGGAAGGCGAAGAGCCTGCGCCAGCGACTGGCCAACTACTTCCAGGACCTGGCCAATCTCCACCCCCGTACGCGCACGATGGTGACCACGGCCGCCTCCGTCGAGTGGACCGTCGTCGCCACCGAGGTCGAGGCGCTCCAGCTGGAGTACTCCTGGATCAAGGAGTTCGACCCCCGGTTCAACGTCAAGTACCGCGACGACAAGAGCTATCCGTACCTCGCGGTCACGCTCAACGAGGAGTTCCCGCGCGTGCAGGTCATGCGCGGTGCCAAGAAGAAGGGCGTGCGCTACTTCGGTCCGTACGGGCATGCCTGGGCGATCCGCGAGACGGTCGACCTGATGCTCCGGGTCTTTCCGGTGCGTACGTGCTCCGCCGGAGTCTTCAAGAACGCCGCCAGGACCGGCCGCCCGTGTCTCCTCGGCTACATCGGCAAGTGCTCGGCCCCCTGCGTCGGCCGGGTCACCCCCGAGGAACACCGCGAACTGGCGGTCGACTTCTGCGACTTCATGGCCGGCCGCACCGGCACGTACATCCGCCGCCTGGAGAAGGACATGATGGCGGCGGCCGAAGAGATGGAGTACGAGCGGGCGGCCCGCCTCCGTGACGACGTGGAGGCCCTCAAGCGGGCCATGGAGAAGAGCGCCGTCGTCCTCGCCGACGCCACCGACGCCGACCTGATAGCGGTCGCCGAGGACGAGCTCGAAGCCGCCGTCCAGATCTTCCATGTGCGGGGCGGCCGGGTGCGCGGCCAGCGCGGCTGGGTCACCGACAAGGTCGAGAACGTCGACACGTCGGGCCTGGTCGAGCACGCCCTGCAACAGCTGTACGGAGAGGAGACGGGCGACTCCGTCCCCAAGGAGGTCCTCGTCCCGGCCCTTCCCGAGCACCCCGACGCGGTCTCCCAGTGGCTCGCCGACCGCCGGGGCTCCCAGGTCAGCCTGCGCATCCCGCAGCGCGGCGACAAGAAGGACCTGATGGTGACGGTCCAGCGCAACGCCCAGCAGGCCCTGGGGCTGCACAAGACCAAACGCGCCTCCGATCTGACGACCCGCTCCCGGGCCCTGGAGGAGATCGCCGAGGCGCTCGGCCTCGACACGGCTCCGCTGCGCGTCGAGTGCTTCGACATCTCCCATCTCCAGGGCGACGACGTGGTGGCGTCCATGGTCGTCTTCGAGGACGGTCTCGCCCGCAAGAGCGAGTACCGCCGCTTCCAGATCAAGGGCTTCGAGGGCCAGGACGACGTCCGGTCGATGCACGAGGTGATCGGCCGCCGCTTCAAGCGGTATCTCCAGGAGAAGGAACGAACGGGGGAGTGGGAGGAGACCCCCGCCCCGAGCGGCCCCGTCCCGGCACCGCACACCGCCTCGACGGCCCCGGCCGACCCGGCCGTCGGCCCGGACACCACCCCCGATCCGGTGGACACCACCCCCGATCCGGACGCCGAGCCCCGTGAGGACGACGGTCGTCCCAAGCGGTTCGCCTATCCGCCGCAGCTCGTCGTGGTCGACGGCGGCCAGCCGCAGGTCGCCGCGGCCAAGCGCGCCCTCGACGAGCTCGGGATCGACGACATCGCCGTCTGCGGCCTCGCCAAGCGCCTCGAAGAGGTCTGGCTGCCCGATGACGACGACCCCGTCGTCCTGCCCCGCTCCAGCGAAGGCCTCTACCTCCTCCAGCGCGTCCGCGACGAGGCCCACCGCTTCGCGATCACGTATCAACGAGCCAAGCGGGCCAAGCGCATCCGTTCCAGCCCCCTGGATGCCGTCGCCGGCCTCGGCGAGACCCGGAAACAGGCGTTGATCAAGCATTTCGGCTCCGTGAAGAAGCTGAAGCAGGCGACAATCGACGAGATCTGCGAGGTGCCGGGGATAGGCCGCAGAACGGCGGAATCAGTGGCTGTCGCCCTGGCCTCGGCCGCCCCGGCCACGCCCGCCGTGAACACGGCGACCGGAGAGATCATTGAAGACGACGGGGGCAGCACGACATGACTGAGCACGAACACGAACACGAAGTCGGGCGCGAACACGAAGTCGAGCACGACAGCACCGACCGAGCAGACGGAGCAGGACACGTGAGTACGGGCACCACGATCGACGCGGGCGACGGGGCCGCGGCCATCCCCGAGCTGGTGATCATCTCGGGGATGTCGGGCGCGGGCCGCAGCACCGCGGCCAAGTGTCTGGAGGACCTCGGCTGGTTCGTCGTCGACAACCTGCCGCCCGCCCTGATCCCCACCATGGTCGAGCTCGGCGCCCGCTCACAGGGCAACGTGGCCCGGATCGCCGTCGTCGTCGACGTACGCGGCCGCCGCTTCTTCGACAACCTCCGCGATTCCCTCGCCGACCTGGAGGCCAAGCACGTCACCCGGCGGATCGTCTTCCTGGAGTCCTCCGACGACGCCCTGGTCCGCCGCTTCGAGTCGGTCCGCCGCCCGCACCCCCTCCAGGGCGACGGCCGGATCGTCGACGGCATCGCCGCCGAGCGCGACCTGCTGCGCGAGCTGCGCGGCGACGCCGACCTGGTGATCGACACCTCCAGCCTCAACGTGCACGAACTGCGCGCCAAGATGGATGCCCAGTTCGCCGGCGACGAGGAACCGGAGCTGCGCGCCACGGTCATGTCGTTCGGCTTCAAGTACGGCCTGCCGGTCGACGCCGACCTGGTGGTCGACTGCCGCTTCCTGCCCAACCCGCACTGGGTCCCTGAGCTGCGCCCGTTCACCGGGCTCAACGCCGAGGTCTCCGACTACGTCTTCGACCAACCCGGCGCCAAGGAATTCCTCAACCAGTACACGGAACTGCTCCAGCTCATCGCCGCCGGGTACCGCCGCGAGGGCAAGCGCTACGTGACGATCGCCGTCGGCTGCACGGGCGGCAAGCACCGCTCGGTCGCCATGTCCGAGAAGCTCGCGGCCCGGCTCGCGACCGAAGGCATCGAGACCGTACTCGTCCACCGGGACATGGGGCGCGAGTGACCAGTCGTAATCTGCGCCTGCGGAGGCTGCGCAGAGCCACCTCTGCGCTGTCCGCCCGTAAACGCGGCGCACAGCCCAAAGTCGTCGCCCTCGGCGGCGGCAGGGGCCTGTCCGCGTCGCTCGCGGCGCTCCGCCGGATCACCGGCGACCTCACGGCCGTGGTCACGGTCGCCGACGACGGCGGCTCCAGCGGCCGGCTCCGCGAGGAGCTCGGCGTCCTGCCGCCGGGCGACCTCCGCAAGGCGCTCGCCGCCCTGTGCGGTGACGACGACTGGGGCCAGACCTGGGCCCAGGTCATCCAGCACCGCTTCCAGTCCAAGGGCGATCTGCACGAGCACGCGGTCGGCAACCTGCTGATCGTCGCCCTGTGGGAGCAGCTCGGCGACCATGTCCAGGCCCTGGACCTGGTCGGCAAGCTCCTCGGGGCGCACGGCCGGGTGCTGCCCATGTCAGCCGTGCCACTGGAGCTCCAGGCGCTCGTACGGGGACACGACCCGGCCCGACCCGACGAGGTGGACACGGTCCGCGGCCAGGCCACCGTGGCGCTCACCCCGGGCGAGGTGCAGTCCGTCCATGTCGTCCCGCACGACCCGCCGGCCGTTCCCGAGGCCGTCGCCGCCGTCCTGGACGCCGACTGGGTGGTGCTCGGCCCGGGGTCCTGGTTCTCCTCCGTGATCCCGCACCTGCTCGTACCGGAACTGCTCGACGCGCTCGTCGAGACCAAGGCCCGCAAGGTCCTCTCGCTCAACCTCGCACCGCAACCCGGTGAAACTGATGGCTTCTCCCCGCAGCGTCATTTGGAGGTTTTGGGACGACACGCCCCTAAACTCGCCATGGACGTGGTGCTGGCCGACGAAGCCGCCGTGCCCGATCGTGAGTCCCTCGCCGACGCCGCCAAGCGGCTCGGCGCCGCGGTCGAGCTGGCGCCGGTGGCCTCACCCGACGGCGTTCCGATTCACGATCCGGAGCTGTTGGCCGCCGCGTACGACCGTATTTTTCGGATGCATGGAAGGATCGGCCCATGGCGATGACGCCCGCGGTGAAGGACGAAATCTCTCGGCTTCCCGTGACCCGGACCTGCTGCAGGAAGGCAGAAGTCTCGGCGATTCTTCGGTTCGCAGGTGGGCTGCACCTGGTGAGCGGCCGGATTGTGATCGAGGCGGAGCTGGACACCGCGATGGCGGCACGCCGGCTGAAGCGGGACATCCTGGAGATCTTCGGGCACAGCTCGGAGCTGATCGTGATGGCTCCCGGCGGGCTGCGGCGCGGCTCCCGCTACGTCGTACGGGTGGTGGCGGGCGGCGATCAGCTGGCCCGCCAGACCGGACTGGTGGACGGCCGCGGCCGGCCCATCCGCGGCCTGCCCCCGCAGGTGGTCTCGGGGGCCACCTGCGATGCCGAGGCCGCCTGGCGCGGAGCCTTCCTGGCCCATGGCTCGCTCACCGAGCCGGGCCGCTCCTCCTCGCTGGAGGTGACCTGCCCGGGCCCGGAGGCGGCGCTCGCGCTGGTCGGCGCGGCCCGCAGGCTGTCCATCGCGGCGAAGGCCCGCGAGGTGCGCGGAGTGGACCGGGTCGTCGTCCGTGACGGCGACGCGATCGGCGCCCTGCTCACCCGGCTCGGCGCCCACGAGTCGGTGCTGGCCTGGGAGGAGCGGCGGATGCGACGCGAGGTCCGCGCCACCGCCAACCGGCTCGCCAACTTCGACGACGCCAACCTGCGCCGTTCCGCGCGGGCCGCGGTCGCCGCGGGCGCCCGGGTGGGGCGTGCGCTGGAGATCCTGGGCGAGGAGGTGCCCGAGCACCTCGCGGCCGCCGGGCGGCTGCGCATGGAGCACAAGCAGGCATCCCTGGAGGAGCTGGGCGCGCTCGCCGAACCGCCGCTGACCAAGGACGCGGTCGCCGGCCGGATCCGCCGGCTGCTGGCGATGGCCGACAAGCGGGCCCAGGACCTGGGCATTCCGGGTACGGAATCCACGCTCAGCGAGGAGCTCGCCGACGGCCTGGTGGGGTGACCCGCGAAAGCCGTGAAATCGGCCGAATCCAGAACGCATGACCTTCCCGAGGGTGTTGACTCTCCGTAATCGTCACTGCGTGTACGGCCGGGTGTCCGGAGGCCCGTACTTCTGTCGCGGAGTACGGGCCTCGGCGCTTCTTACGGCCCCGCTCGATGTCACTCCGAGGCCATCGGAGAGGTAGGGTCGGAGGCGGTCGGGGACATCTCATACAACTCGCCGGGGGCAACCCCGCGTACCTAACGAGGAGATCGGTTCGTGACGATCCGCGTAGGCATCAACGGCTTTGGCCGCATCGGTCGTAACTACTTCCGCGCGCTGCTGGAGCAGGGTGCGGACATCGAGATCGTGGCTGTCAACGACCTGGGTGACACCGCGACCACGGCACACCTTCTGAAGTACGACACGATCCTGGGCCGTCTCAAGGCCGAGGTCGGTCACACCGCCGACAGCATCACCGTCGACGGGCACACCATCAAGGTGCTCTCCGAGCGCAACCCGGCCGACATCCCCTGGGGTGAGCTGGGCGTCGACATCGTCATCGAGTCGACCGGCATCTTCACCAAGAAGGCCGACGCCGAGAAGCACATCGCGGGTGGCGCCAAGAAGGTCCTCATCTCGGCCCCGGCCAAGAACGAGGACATCACGATCGTGATGGGTGTCAACGAGGACAAGTACGACGCGGCGAACCACCACGTCATCTCCAACGCCTCCTGCACCACCAACTGTGTCGCGCCGATGGCCAAGGTTCTCGACGAGAACTTCGGCATCGTCAAGGGCCTCATGACGACGGTTCACGCGTACACGAACGACCAGCGCATCCTGGACTTCCCGCACTCCGACCTGCGTCGCGCCCGTGCCGCCGCGGAGAACATCATCCCGACCACGACGGGCGCCGCCAAGGCCACCGCTCTGGTGCTCCCGCAGCTCAAGGGCAAGCTCGACGGCATGGCGATGCGCGTCCCGGTCCCGACCGGTTCGGTCACCGACCTGGTCATCACGCTGGAGCGCGAGGTGACCCGCGACGAGGTCAACGCCGCGTTCCAGAAGGCCGCCGAGGAAGGCCCGCTCAAGGGCAAGCTGGCCTACACCCAGGACCCGATCGTGTCGTCGGACATCGTCTCGGACCCGGCCTCCTGCACCTTCGACTCCCTGCTGACCATGGCAGAGGGCACGCAGGTCAAGGTCATCGGCTGGTACGACAACGAGTGGGGCTACTCCAACCGCCTCGTCGACCTGACCGTGTTCGTCGGCAGCCAGCTCTGACCGTCGGATCGGCAGGCACCTCGAAGTGAGCACGGGGCTCGAAAGGCGCAACGCGGCGCCGTTCGAGCCCCGTTGCATGCCCTCTCGTCCTCCCAAGGAGTCCAGCAAGATGAAGACGATCGACGAACTCCTCGCCGAAGGGGTCACCGGCAAGCGCGTATTCGTCCGCGCCGACCTCAACGTGCCGCTGAGCGGCACCACCATCACCGACGACGGCCGCATCCGCGCTGTCCAGCCGACCGTGGAGAAGCTCGCCGCGGCCGGTGCGCGGGTCGTCGTCGCCTCGCACCTGGGCCGCCCCAAGGGCGCCCCGGACCCCGCCTTCTCCCTGGCACCCGCCGCCGCCCGCCTCGGTGAACTCATCGGCGCGGACGTGGCGTTCGCGACCGACACCGTGGGCGAGTCCGCCCGCGCCACGGTCGCCGCGCTCACCGACGGCAAGGTCGCCGTCATCGAGAATCTCCGCTTCAACCCCGGTGAGACGTCGAAGGACGACGCCGAGCGCGGCGCGTTCGCCGACCAACTCGCCGAACTCGCCGATGTGTACGTGGGCGACGGCTTCGGAGCCGTACACCGCAAGCACGCCTCGGTGTTCGACCTCCCGGCCCGGCTCCCGCACGCCGCCGGCGACCTGATCGCCACCGAGGTCGGCGTCCTGAAGAAGCTCACCGAGAACGTCGAGCGCCCGTACGCCGTCGTGCTCGGCGGCTCGAAGGTCTCCGACAAGCTCGGCGTGATCGACCACCTGCTGGAGCGCGCCGACCGCATCCTCATCGGCGGCGGCATGGCGTACACGTTCCTCAAGGCCCAGGGCCACGAGGTCGGCAGCTCCCTCCTCCAGGAGGACCAGATCCCGGCGGTGCTGGAGTACCTCGAGCGCGCCAAGGCGAAGGGCGTGGAGTTCGTGCTCCCCGTCGACGTCGTGGTCTCCGAGCAGTTCCCGGACCTCAAGGCCAAGGCGCCGACCGAGCACCGCACCGTGCCCGCGGACGCGATCCCCGCCGGTTTCATGGGCCTGGACAACGGCCCCGAGACCAACAAGCTGTACGCCTCGAAGCTCGCCGATGCCGTCACCGTCTTCTGGAACGGCCCGATGGGCGTCTTCGAGCACCCCGACTACGCCGAGGGCACCCGGGCCGTCGCCCAGGCCCTCGTAGACTCCTCGGGCTTCAGCGTGGTCGGCGGTGGCGACTCCGCCGCTGCCGTCCGCATCCTGGGCTTCGACGAGAACGCATTCGGACACATCTCGACCGGTGGCGGCGCCAGCCTCGAATACCTCGAGGGCAAGACGCTTCCCGGCCTCGCCGCACTGGAGGACTGACCTTTCATGACCACCCGTACCCCGCTGATGGCGGGCAACTGGAAGATGAACCTCAACCACCTCGAGGCCATCGCACACACCCAGAAGCTCGGCTTCGCGTTGACCGACAAGGACTACGACGCCGTAGAGGTCGCCGTCCTGCCGCCCTTCACCGATCTGCGCTCCGTGCAGACGCTGATCGAAGGCGACAAGCTGAAGATCAAGTACGGCGCCCAGGACATCTCGGCGCACGACTCCGGCGCGTACACCGGTGAGATCTCCGGCCCGATGCTCGCCAAGCTGAAGTGCACCTATGTCGCCGTCGGCCACAGCGAGCGCCGCCAGTACCACGGCGAGACCGACGAGCTCTGCAACGCCAAGGTGAAGGCCGCCTTCAAGCACGGGCTGACCCCGATCCTCTGCGTCGGCGAGGAGCTGGAGGTCCGCGAGGCGGGCAACCACGTCACGCACACGCTCGCGCAGGTCGACGGCGGACTCAAGGACGTTCCCGCCGAGCTCGCCGAGTCGATCGTGATCGCGTACGAGCCGGTCTGGGCGATCGGGACCGGCAAGGTCTGCGGCGCCGACGACGCCCAGGAGGTCTGCGGGGCGATCCGCAGCCGACTCGCCGAGCTGTACTCCCAGGATCTGGCCGACGCGGTCCGTATCCAGTACGGCGGCTCCGTGAAGTCCGGGAACGTCGCCGAGATCATGTCGAAGCCCGATGTGGACGGCGCGCTGATCGGCGGCGCCGCACTGGACGCCGACGAGTTCGTCAAGATCGTCCGCTTCCGCGACCAGTGAGTATGCGGTAGCGCGGATCCGTCGTACCCTTGCGGGGGCCGAGGAGGGTGTAGCCTCCCGGCCTCCGCTGTTCGCACATGCAGTCCAGAGAATTCCGGAAAGTAGGGACCAGCCGTGATTTTGGCGTTCGAGATCGCCCTGATCGTCTTCAGCCTGCTGCTGATGCTGCTGGTGCTGATGCACAAGGGAAAGGGCGGCGGCCTCTCCGACATGTTCGGTGGCGGCATGCAGTCGTCCGTGGGCGGCTCCTCGGTCGCCGAGCGCAACCTCGACCGGATCACGGTCTTCGTCGGTCTGGCCTGGTTCGCGTGCATTGTTGTGCTTGGTCTGCTGATCAAGCTGGACAACTGACCCGTCGTACGCGATTCCCGGTGAGGGTGTAACTCCTTTCACTGGACGCGCGTTGGGCCTTACGTAGACTGGGGCATCTTCGAGCACCATCACGCAGGGAGTTACGACCGTGGCAAGTGGCAACGCGATCCGGGGAAGCCGGGTCGGAGCGGGGCCGATGGGGGAGGCCGAGCGGGGCGAGTCCGCACCGCGCCTCCGCATCTCCTTCTGGTGCTCGAACGGGCACGAGACGCAGCCGAGCTTCGCCAGTGACGCGCAGGTACCGGAGACCTGGGACTGCCCGCGCTGTGGTTTCCCGGCCGGCCAGGACCGGGACAGCCCGCCGGACCCGCCCCGCACCGAGCCGTACAAGACGCACCTCGCGTACGTACGCGAGCGGCGCAGCGACGCGGACGGCGAGGCCATCCTCGCCGAGGCCCTGGCGAAACTCCGGGGCGAAATCTAGTTGTTGTTCACCGGCCGGGCACCTCACAGG
>NZ_JBHVFF010000277.1:0-11414 GCF_042801895.1 Streptomyces sp. NPDC057543
GACCGTCGGGGGCGCGCTCGTTCAGCGGTTGCGGGTCAGAGGACGCCGCTGTCCGCGATCGTGATCTTCGCTGAGGGGCGGCCGCTCCGCGAACCGAGGGCCTCGATCTTCTTGACCAGGTCCATGCTCTCCTGGTCGTCGACCTCGCCGAACACCACGTGCTTGCCGTCCAGCCAGGACGTCACGATGGTCGTGATGAAGAACTGCGAGCCGTTGGAGTTGGGGCCGGCGTTGGCCATGGAGAGCAGGCCCGGCTTGGTGTGCGCGAGCTTGAAGTTCTCGTCTGCGAACTTGGCGCCGTAGATGCTCTGGCCGCCCGTGCCGTCACCGCGGGTGAAGTCGCCGCCCTGCAGCATGAAGTCGGGGATGATCCGGTGGAACGAGGAGCCCTTGTAGCCGAAGCCCTTCTCGCCGGTCGCCAGCGCGCGGAAGTTCTCCGCGGTCTTGGGAACGACGTCGTCGAACAGTTTGAACGTGATCCGCCCAGCGGGCTCGTCATTGATGGTGATGTCGAAGTAAACCTTGCTCGTCATGGAACCATCCTGACATCGATGCGCTCGGCGCCGACGGGCGGGCACGGTGCCGGGCCCGCCGACGTGGCAGCAGGAGGGGGCACCGCGGCGCCGCACTCCCGCTGTCCTGCACGTCGACGACTGGTTAGCCTGAAGAAGGGGCGCGCAGGCTCAGGGAGGCCCGATGTGACTGTTGAGGCCAACGCGAGCGCCGGGACGTTCAGTGCTTTCGGCGCATCTCCGGGTGTCGGCGGGCCCCGCTATCTGCCCGTTGCCGAGCACGGACTGATCGGCGACCTGCGCAGCGCGGCGCTGGTGGGCACCAACGGCACCATCGACTGGTACTGCTGCCCGCGCTTCGACGCGCCCAGTGTCTTCGCGTCGATCCTCGACGCCGACCGTGGCGGGTTCTTCGAGCTCGCGGCGGATGCCCCGACGCGTACCAAGCAGTTCTACTTCCCCGACACCAACGTCCTGATCACCCGCTTCTTCGCGGAGGACGGGGTCGGCGAGGTTCAGGACTTCATGCCGGTGCTCGACGATTCGCGCGAGGCCGACCGGCACCGGCTGATCCGCCGCGTGGTGTGCGTCCGCGGATCGCTGCCGTTCCGCGCCCGTGTGGCCCCCCGTTTCGGGTACGGGGCGCAGCCGCACACCGTGCACGCACAGCATGGCCAGGCCGTCTTCGAATCGCCCTCACTCACTCTCGCGCTGACGTCGAGTGTGCCGCTCGAGGTCGCCGACCAGGACGTATGGTCGCTGTTCAAGCTGCACGAGGGCGAGTCCGCGGTCTTCGCCCTCGACCGGGTCGGCGGCGACGTGGCGCCCCGTTTCTGCCCGCTGTCCGAGGCGGAGCAGCAGTTCAACGCCACCGTCGGGTACTGGCGGCGGTGGCTGTCCCGGTCGCGGTACCGCGGTCGCTGGCGGGAGATGGTGCAGCGCTCCGCCCTCACCCTGAAGCTGCTCACCTACGCACCGACCGGCGCCATCATCGCCGCGCCGACCACCAGCCTGCCCGAACGCATCGGAGGCGAGCGCAACTGGGACTACCGCTACGTATGGATCCGTGACGCAGCGTTCTGTGTGTATGCGCTGCTCAGGCTCGGCTTCACCGAGGAGGCCGAGGCCTTCATGGGTTTCCTTTCCGAACATGTCCCCCTCGAAGTGACCGGGACGACCGGTCCGCTGCAGATCATGTACGGCATCGACGGGCGCCGTGAGCTGCCCGAGCGCGAGCTGACCCATCTCGAGGGGTACCGGGGCTCGGCCCCCGTACGCGTCGGCAATGATGCCGTCGACCAGTTGCAGCTGGACATCTACGGGGCGCTCGTCGACGCCCTCTACCTCTACAACAAGTGGGGGCAGCCCATCTCCAGTGCGCACTGGGAGAGCATCAGTGAGGTGGTCGACTGGGTGTGCGACCACTGGGACCAGCCCGACCAGGGGATCTGGGAGGCGCGCAGCGGGCGCAAGAACTTCCTCTACTCGCGACTGATGTGCTGGGTGGCCATCGAGCGCGCCATGCGGCTGGCCCAGCATCGCGGCCTGCCCGTCGACATCGTGCGGTGGGGGCGGGCCCGGGATGCGATCTATCGCCGGATCATGCGCCATGGCTGGTCCGACGAGCGGCACGCCTTCGTCCAGTACGAGGACGGCCACGTCCTCGACGCGTCCCTGCTGATGATGCCGCTGGCGAAGTTCGTCTCCCCGACCGACCCGAAGTGGCTCGCCACGCTGGACGCGCTGGGCGAGGACCTGGTGTCCGACTCGCTGGTCTACCGCTACGACCCGCAGGCCAGCCCGGACGGACTGCGGGGCGACGAGGGCACGTTCTCGATCTGCTCGTTCTGGTACGTCGAGGCGCTGGCCCGGGCCGGCCGCCTGGACGAGGCCCGACTCGCGTTCGAGAAGATGCTCACGTACGCCAACCACCTCGGTCTGTACGCGGAGGAGATCGGCCACACCGGGGAGCAGACCGGGAACTTCCCGCAGGCCTTCACCCACCTGGCGCTGATCAGCGCGGCCTTCGGTCTCGACCGCGCGCTGGGCTGATGAACTCCTTCGCTCCCGGCGAGGTCTGCCGGGCGATCATTGCATAAAAGTGCATCACTGCGTATAGTCATGCCATCGACGAGGAGGATTTCGATGGTGGTACGTGCAGCAGTGGCAGGGGCGAGCGGATACGCCGGTGGGGAGCTGCTCCGTCTCCTGCTGGTCCACCCCCAGGTCGAGATCGGGGCCCTCACCGCCAACTCCAACGCGGGGCAGAAGCTCGGTGCGCTGCAGCCGCATCTTCGGCCGCTGGCCGACCGGGTGCTGCAGCCGACCACGGCCGAGGTGCTCGCCGGGCACGATGTCGTCTTCCTCGCCCTTCCGCACGGGCAGTCCGCCGCCGTCGCCGAGCAGCTCGGTGACGAGGTGCTCGTCGTGGACATGGGCGCCGACTTCCGGCTCGAGGACGCCGCGGACTGGGAGAAGTTCTACGGTTCGCCGCACGCCGGGACCTGGCCCTACGGTCTGCCCGAACTGCCGGGCGGGCGCTCGGCGTTGGCGGGGACCAAGCGCATCGCGGTGCCCGGCTGCTACCCGACCGCCGTCTCGCTCGCGCTCTTCCCGGCGTACGCGGCCCAGCTGGCCGAGCCCGAGGCCGTGATCGTCGCCGCGTCCGGCACCTCGGGGGCGGGCAAGGCGGCCAAGCCGCATCTGCTCGGCTCCGAGGTGATGGGCAACATGTCCCCGTACGGCGTCGGCGGGGGCCACCGGCACACCCCCGAGATGATCCAGAACCTCAGTGCGGCGGCCGGCGTACCGGTCACCGTCTCCTTCACGCCGACCCTGGCGCCGATGCCCCGCGGCATCCTCGCCACGTGCAGCGCGAAGGCGAAGCCGGGCGTGAGCGCCGAATCCCTCCGCGCCGCGTACGAGAAGGCGTTCGCCGACGAGCCGTTCGTCGACCTGCTCCCCGAGGGGCAGTGGCCCGCCACGGCGGCCGTCCACGGTTCCAACGCGGTGCAGATCCAGGTCGCGTACGACGAAGCAGCGGGCCGGATCGTCGTCATCAGCGCCATCGACAACCTCACCAAGGGCACCGCCGGCGGCGCCCTGCAGAGCATGAACATCGCCCTCGGACTTCCCGAGGACACAGGTCTTTCCACGATCGGAGTCGCACCGTGAGTGTCACGGCAGCACAGGGGTTCTCCGCGGCGGGCATCGCCGCGGGAATCAAGGAGAGCGGTAACCCGGACCTGGCCCTCGTGGTCAACAACGGTCCGCGTCACGCCGCCGCGGGCGTCTTCACCTCCAACCGCGTCAAGGCCGCCCCCGTCCTCTGGTCGGAGCAGGTACTGAAGGGCGGCGAAGTCAGCGCCGTCGTGCTCAACTCCGGTGGCGCCAACGCCTGTACGGGCCCGCAGGGCTTCCAGGACACCCATGCCACCGCCGAGAAGGCCGCCGAGGTCCTCCCCGGCCACAGCGCGGGCGAGATCGCGGTCGCCTCGACCGGACTGATCGGGACGCTGCTCCCGATGGACAAGCTGTTGCCCGGCATCGAGACCGCCGCCGCGGCGCTGAGCGAGCACGGCGGCGAGAAGGCCGCCATCGCGATCAAGACCACCGACACCGTCCACAAGACCGCCGTCGCGGGCGGCGAGGGATGGACCGTCGGTGGCATGGCCAAGGGCGCGGGCATGCTCGCCCCGGGCCTCGCCACCATGCTGGTCGTCCTCACCACCGACGCCGATGTGGACGCCCCGGCGCTGGACACCGCGCTGCGCGCCGCCACCCGCACCACCTTCGACCGGGTCGACTCCGACGGCTGCATGTCGACCAACGACACGGTCCTGCTGCTGGCCTCCGGCGCCAGTGGAATCACCCCGGACCAGGGCGAGTTCGCCGAGGCCGTACGGACCGTCTGCGCCGATCTCGCCCGGCAGCTCATCGGTGACGCCGAGGGCGCCTCAAAGGACATCCGGATCGAGGTCATCAACGCCGCGACTGAGGACGACGCCGTCGAGGTGGGCCGCTCCATCGCCCGTAACAACCTCCTGAAGTGCGCCATCCACGGCGAGGACCCCAACTGGGGCCGCGTCCTGTCCGCGATCGGTACGACGAAGGCCGCCTTCGAGCCCGATCAGCTGAATGTCGCCATCAACGGCGTCTGGGTCTGCAAGAACGGGGGAGTCGGCGAGGACCGCGACCTGGTCGACATGCGCTACCGCGAGGTCGAGATCACCGCTGACCTGGCGGCAGGCACCGAGTCGGCCGTCATCTGGGCCAACGACCTCACCGCGGACTACGTCCACGAGAACAGCGCGTACAGCTCATGACCCCGGCGCGGAAGCACACCGCACTCCCGAAGGCGCAGATCCTCATCGAGGCGCTGCCCTGGCTGACCCGGCACAACGGCAAGACCGTCGTCATCAAGTTCGGCGGCAACGCCATGATCGACGAGGAGCTGAAGGCGGCCTTCGCCCAGGACGTCGTCTTCCTGCGCCAGGCCGGCCTCAAGCCCGTCGTCGTGCACGGCGGCGGCCCGCAGATCAGCGCCCAGCTCGACAAGCAGGGCCTGATCAGCGAGTTCAAGGCCGGTCTGCGCGTCACCACGCCCGAGGCGATGGACGTCGTACGGATGGTGCTGGCCGGACAGGTCCAGCGCGAGCTCGTCGGCCTGCTCAACCGGCACGGCCCGCTCGCCGTCGGCCTGACCGGCGAGGACGCCCACACGATCACCGCCACCCAGCACCGGCCCCACATCGACGGCGAACTCGTCGACATCGGCCGGGTCGGCGAGATCACCGCCATCGACACCGGAGCGATCCAGGCGCTGCTGGACGACGGCCGGATCCCGGTCGTCTCCTCCATCGCCCGCTCCGCCGACGACGACCACGTCTACAACGTCAACGCCGACACCGCGGCCGCCGCACTCGCCGCCGCGCTGAACGCCGAGACGCTGATGGTCCTCACCGACGTGGAGGGCCTCTACGAGGACTGGCCCAACAGCGACGACGTGATCAGCCGCCTCACCGCCACCGAGCTGGAGAAGCTGCTGCCCGAGCTGTCCAGCGGCATGGTGCCGAAGATGCAGGGCTGCCTGCACGCCGTGCGCAATGGCGTCGAGACCGCCCGCGTCATCGACGGCCGGGTCCAGCACTCGATCCTGCTGGAGATCTTCACCGACGAAGGAATCGGCACGATGGTCGTGCCCGACGCACAGGGGGATTCATGAGCAACCAGGAGCTCTCGCAGCGCTGGAGCCACGCGCTGATGGACAACTACGGCACCCCCCAGCTGTCCCTCGTCCGCGGTGAAGGCGCCCATGTGTGGGACGCCGACGGCACCGAATACCTCGACTTCGTCGGGGGTATCGCGGTGAACGCGCTGGGCCACGCCCACCCCGCCGTCGTCGAGGCCGTCTCCACCCAGATCGCCTCCCTCGGCCACGTCTCCAACCTCTACATCGCGCCGCCGCCCGTCGCCCTCGCCGAACGGCTGCTCCAGCTCTTCGGCCGCGAGGGCAGGGTCTACTTCGCCAACTCGGGCGCCGAGGCCAACGAGGCCGCCTTCAAGATCGGCCGGCTGACCGGGCGGACCCACATGGTCGCCACCGACGGCGGCTTCCACGGCCGGACCATGGGCGCACTCGCGCTCACCGGACAGCCCAAGAAGCGCGAGCCCTTCGAACCGCTGCCCGGCGATGTCACCCATGTCCCCTACGGGGACGCCGAGGCGCTGCGGGCCGCCGTGACCACCGACACCGCCCTGGTGATCATCGAGCCCATCCAGGGCGAGAACGGTGTGGTCGTGCCCCCCAAGGGCTACCTGGAGGCCGCCCGCGAGATCACCCGGGCCACCGGCACCCTGCTCGTCCTCGACGAGGTGCAGACCGGTATCGGCCGCTGCGGCCAGTGGTTCGAGCACCAGTCCCACCAGGGTGTCGAGCCCGACATCGTCACCCTCGCCAAGGGCCTCGGCGGCGGACTGCCGATCGGCGCGACCGTCGCGTTCGGTCCGGCGGCCGACCTGCTGAAGCCGGGCCAGCACGGCACGACGTTCGGTGGCAACCCGATCGCCTGCGCCGCCGGACTCGCCGTCCTGGACACCCTGGCGGCCGACGGCGCCCTGGACCGGGTGAAGCGGCTCGGCGAGAAGATCCGGAACGGAGTCGAGGGTCTCGGGCACCCTCTGGTCTCCCACGTCCGCGGCTCCGGGCTGCTGCTGGGTATCGTGCTCACCGAGCCCCTGGCACCTCAGGTGCAACAGGCGGCTCAGGGAGCCGGAATCCTGGTGAACGCGCCCGCCCCCGATGTCGTGCGGCTCATGCCGCCGCTGATCATCGGTGACACGGAGGTGGACGCGTTCCTCCAGGCACTGCCGGGCGCTCTCGACGCGGCAAAAGGGGACGGACGATCCGGAGAATGAGGCGACGACGATGACCGAGGCGCAGGAGACCGAGCACGGCGGGCCGTCCGTGCCGCAGACCCGCACCGCACGCCACCGCCGGATCGTGGACATCCTGAACCGGCAGCCGGTGCGCTCACAGAGCCAGCTGGCCAAGCTCCTCGCCGATGACGGGCTGAGCGTCACGCAGGCGACGCTCTCCCGCGATCTGGACGAGCTGGGCGCGGTGAAGATCCGCAACACCGGCGGCGAGCTGATCTACGCGGTGCCGAGCGAGGGAGGATTCCGCACCCCGCAGGCACCGCTGGGCGGGTCCGCGAAGGAGGAGCGGATGCGGCGCCTCTCCGCCGAGCTGCTCATCTCGGCGGAGGCCTCGGCCAACCTCGTGGTGCTGCGCACCCCGCCGGGCGCGGCCCAGTTCCTCGCCTCGGCCATCGACCAGGCCGAACTGCACGACATCCTCGGCACCATCGCGGGCGACGACACCCTCATGCTGATCAGCCGTGACCCGGCGGGCGGCCAGGCGCTCGCCGACCACCTGCTGCGACTGGCCCAGAAAGAACGCTGAGCGGGCCCGAGCCGGCCCGAAACACCTCGGACCGACCCGCAATCGGGGGCGGCGTCACGCAAGTGCCGGTCGGTCTCGGTAGCGGGTGATCGCGAGCGCTCCCGAACGGGTCCCGATCGCGATGTGCGGACGGCGGGGCGATGTGCGGACGGCGGGCCGGATTCACCCAGTCAAGGATCCGGTCCATCGCGGCCGCCGGTACGGACACACAACCGGCGGTCGCGCCAGGCCCGTTGACGTGCAGGAGATTCCGGCGCCGCGCCCCCGTACCGGACGCGCGTAGTTGAAGCCGATGACGAGCGCGCGGGCGTACTGCGTCGGATACGCGATCAGGTGCTCCGCCTCGCTCGCCCGGCAGTCCGCCGGCCGCGGCTCCACCCAGCGGTTGTAGGACCGCGCCGCGTTGTCCTGGCACCACCACGAGCGGCTCTTGACCCGGCGGTACGGGTGGACGGTGCCGGCCGGCGCCGCCTTGGTCCCGAAGGCGAACGGCAGGTCGTACAGGCCGGTGGGTGTGGTGTTGGTGCCCTGCTTGCGTGATGCCCCCTCGGCCAGGCCCTTCGCACCGAACCGGGCGGGGGTGGAGCCGCCCTTCACCCAGGTACCCCGGCGCAGATTCCACCAGGTGACGGTGCCCGTGGTGGACCCCGCGGCCGGGGCCTCGGCCGTGATCAGCCGGGTGCCGCCGCCGGTGTCGGCCAGCCGTTCCGGGAGAATCGGCGCCGCGGCGGGCCGGGCCGCGACCGAGCCCGCCGGCGCGAGCAGTACCGAGCCGGTCACCAGAGGTCTGCGCATGCCACGGACGCTAGTGCCCCTCCCGGCAAGCTTTGCCCCGTCGCGCCGCCCAGCACGCACTCCCCCAAGGCCTTGAGGGTCAGGGGGACCCCCTTCCGCGTTGGCCAAAAGCCCTGGTAGCTCCTTCCCCGAGCTCTCAACTTCGTTCGAGCAGGGGAGACCCCATCCAAGGGCTCCCGGCCGCCTTGCGATCGCACGCACCGGACGACGCTCTTCATGGGGCAAACATTGCCGGTCACGGCAGTAGACCGTCCGGCGGGGTGTCACCTCCGAATCTGCTCGGGACGGCTCAATTCCCTGCCATGCCCTCGCCCGAGTCCGGCATGGCCGGCAGCGGGAGCGGCAGCCCCGGCAGCCCGTCGATACTCGTCGCGACGTGCTCCTTCTTCTCGAAGTAGCCGCTGAGCGACGCGTCGTCCTCGCGGGCGAAGCGCTGCGCGTGCAGTGGCCGGTCCTCGTCGTACGACAGGAAGGGCACGGCGAATCCGCAGGTGTCCCGGATCAGCTCGGCCCCGACCACGATGATGGCGCGCAGTCCGTGCGTGCGGTGGTCCACGTCGGGGAAGTGGCCGAGCAGCGGGCCGAACCGCGGATCGTCACGGAACACCGGCTCGCCGCGACCGTGCACCCGCACGATGTTCGGCGGCCCCTGGAAGGCGCACCACATGAGCGTGATGCGGCCGTTCTCGCGCAGATGGGCGATGGTCTCGGCATTGCTGCCCGCGAAGTCCAGATAGGCCACGGTCAGCTCGTCGACGACGGCGAACGAGCCGCTGACGCCCTTGGGGGACAGGTTGACCGTGCCCTCGCCGTCCAGGGGCGCCGTCGCCGTGAAGAAGATGTGCTGCTCTTCTATGAAGGCCCTGATCCGTCCGTCGATTCGCTCGTACGTCTTTCCCATGGCGGCCATTATCGTCGTCAACTCCCGCGTGGCGGGGCCATTTCAGCTGGCGGGACGCCGGTACGGGCCTGCCGCCCGTGACCGTCGCCGTACCGCTCGGCAGCCGTCGTGGCCGCTGGTCACCGCCCTCGCCCCGGTTTCGACGCGCCACTCCGACCTGCGCCTTTGACAAAGCATACGGAGGACTGCATAGTTATACCCATCAGTGATTGCACCGTAAGGAGAAACCCGTGACCGAGCGCGTCGTACTCGCCTACTCGGGCGGCCTGGACACCTCCGTCGCCATCGGCTGGATCGCCGAGGAGACGGGCGCCGAGGTCATCGCCGTCGCCGTGGACGTCGGCCAGGGCGGCGAGGACCTGGACGTCATCCGCAAGCGCGCGCTCGCCTGCGGTGCCGTCGAGGCCGAGGTCGCGGACGCCAAGGACGAGTTCGCCGAGGAGTACTGCCTCCCGGCGATCAAGGCCAACGCCCTCTACATGGACCGCTACCCGCTGGTCTCGGCCCTGTCCCGGCCGACCATCGTCAAGCACCTCGTCGCCGCCGCCAACAAGCACAACGCCGGCATCGTCGCCCACGGCTGCACCGGCAAGGGCAACGACCAGGTCCGCTTCGAGGCCGGCATCTCCGCGCTCGGCCCCGACCTGAAGTGCATCGCCCCGGTCCGTGACTACGCGATGACCCGGGACAAGGCGATCGCCTTCTGCGAGGAGAAGAACCTCCCGATCGCGACCACCAAGAAGTCCCCGTACTCCATCGACCAGAACGTCTTCGGGCGGGCCGTCGAGACGGGCTTCCTGGAGGACATCTGGAACGCGCCGATCGAGGACATCTACGAGTACACCGAGAACCCCGCCACCCCGCGCGAGGCCGACGAGGTCGTCATCTCCTTCAAGGAGGGCGTGCCCGTCGCCATCGACGGCAAGCCGGTCACCGTCCTCCAGGCGATCCAGCAGCTGAACCAGCGGGCCGGCGCCCAGGGCATCGGCCGGATCGACATGGTCGAGGACCGTCTCGTCGGCATCAAGTCCCGCGAGGTGTACGAGGCCCCGGGCGCGATCGCGCTGATCACCGCCCACCAGGAGCTGGAGAACGTCACCGTCGAGCGCGAGCTGGCCCGGTACAAGCGGCAGGTCGAGCAGCGCTGGGGCGAGCTGGTCTACGACGGCCTGTGGTTCTCCCCGCTCAAGCGCGCTCTGGACGGCTTCATCAACGAGGCCAACCAGCACGTCACCGGTGACATCCGGATGACCATGCACGCGGGCCGCGCCGTCGTCACCGGCCGGAAGTCCGAGCAGTCGCTCTACGACTTCAACCTCGCCACGTACGACTCGGGCGACACGTTCGACCAGTCCAAGGCGCAGGGCTTCATCGAGATCTTCGGCCTCTCGTCGAAGATCGCCGCGAAGCGTGACCTCGCCTGACCCCCAGTAGTTACGTCACCGCCTCCCCGGCTCTCCGCACGGGGAGGCGGTCGCACATCCACCCCCTTGTCCTCCCGAGGAGCACGCAGTGAGCAACGGCAACGGCAACAGCGACGTACGCCTCTGGGGCGCCCGCTTCGCCGACGGTCCGGCCGAGGCGCTGGCCAAGCTGTCCGCCTCCGTCCACTTCGACTGGCGGCTCGCGCCGTACGACATCGCCGGCTCCCGCGCCCACGCGCGCGTCCTGAACAAGGCGGGTCTGCTCACCGAGGACGAGCTGAACCGCATGATCGCCGGTCTCGACCAGCTCGAGGCCGACGTGGCCGACGGCTCGTTCACCGGCACCGTCGCCGACGAGGACGTGCACACCGCGCTGGAGCGCGGCCTGCTGGAACGCCTCGGTCCGGACCTGGGCGGCAAGCTGCGCGCCGGCCGGTCCCGGAACGACCAGATCGCCACCCTCTTCCGGATGTACCTGCGCGACCACGCCCGGATCATCGGCGGTCTGATCGCCGAGCTCCAGGGCGCCCTGGTCGGCCTCGCCGAGGCGCACCCGGACGTCGCGATGCCCGGCCGTACGCATCTGCAGCACGCCCAGCCGGTGCTCTTCGCCCACCACGTGCTGGCCCACGCGCAGTCCCTGTCCCGGGACGCCGAGCGGCTGCGCCAGTGGGACGAGCGGACCGCCGTCTCCCCGTACGGCTCCGGCGCACTGGCCGGGTCGTCCCTCGGGCTGGACCCGGAAGCGGTCGCCGCCGACCTCGGCTTCGAGCACGGCTCCGTCGCCAACTCCATCGACGGCACGGCCTCCCGCGACT
>NZ_JBHVFF010000278.1:0-11327 GCF_042801895.1 Streptomyces sp. NPDC057543
GCCCACAGAGGCACCGCCGCCGTCGGCGAGAATCGAAGGGCGGGTGGCGCGTGGTGCGGCGAGAGGTGGATTCACGTGCAGGCAGAGGAAGAGGCGCAGGTAGAGGCGCAGGCGCAGAACCGGAAGCGCCCGGTCCGGCAGGATGCGGAACCGCGGAGGGGCCGGCCGCGCAGCGCGGCGGCCGAGCGGGCGATCCTGGACGCCGTCGTCGAACTGCTGGAGGCCGGTGAGCCCCTCGCCGGCCTGTCCATCGAGCGCATCGCCCGTACCGCCGGGGTCGGCAAGGCGACCATCTATCGGCGGTGGAGCGGCAAGGAGGAACTCTTCGTCGACGTTCTGCGCGACATCGAACCTCCGGAACCCACGGTCTCCGGCACCGCCGGGCTCGACGACCTGCGACTACTGCTGGAGTCGTTGCGCCGGCGCGGCCTCGCCCAGCGCTCCTCCGTCCTGCTCCACAACGTCTTCGCACAGATGAAGAGCCACCCCAAGCTGTGGACCGAGTACCACTGCACCGTCATCGCCCCCCGCCGCGTCGCCATGCTGGCCGCCGTGCAGCGGGCGGTCGACGCGGGCGAGCTCCGCGGCGACCTGGACGTGGAACTGATGGACGACCTGTTCCTGGGGCCCATGCTCGTACGCACCATCCACCGCCCCGACGCGCCGCTGCCCGAGGACCTCGCGGACCGCATCATCCAGGCGCTGACGGAGGGCCTCGCCCCCCGGCCCGCCACGGGCGGCTGACCTGCGCGGCTCACCGCGAACGGCTGAGCTGCCCGGCTCATCGCGAACGACTGCCCTGCCCGGCTCATCGCGAACGGCTGAGCTGCCCGGCTCATCGCGAACGACTGCCCTGCCCGGCTCATCGCGAACGGCTGCCCCGCCCGCTCACCGCCGAGGGCTGACCCGCCCGGACCCGCTCGAGTGTGATCGTTCTGTCACAAGCCCCCGCAGATCCCTCCCTCCGGAACCCGCCGGACCCCGCCCGTCGTCCTCGTGACAGTACGGCCGTCGTGGACGACGGGAATCACGCCGCCCATCGCCTAGGGTCGAGGGCGCGGCGACATGCAAGGCAAGGCAGTGAGGACAGCGCGATGGTGCAGGCGTACGAACCGGACACCGGGAACGACCGTGCGGAGTCGCAGAGCACCGGGTCCGGATCCCGCTTTCGGAGCCTGCTCGACAGACGGATCCGTGACAAGGGCATCTGGCGGCGCGGAATCGTCCTCGCCGTCTGCGCGGTCCTCCTCACCCTCGTGATGGTCTTCCACGCGGAGATCCCGAACATCATCGGCAACCTGGGCAGCCTCACCGAGACGTTCCTGCCGTGGATCGGCGTATTCGTCCCGCTGCTGCTGATCCTGGGCCTGGTACGCCGCTCGGCGACCGCGCTGATCGCCCTGCTGCTGCCGGTCGCGGTCTGGCTCAACCTCTTCGGCGGGCTGATGCTCTCCGACAAGTCGGGCAGCGGCGGGGACCTGACCGTGGCCACCCACAACGTCAACGCGGACAACCCCGATCCCGCGGGCACCGCCCGGCAGGTCGCGGGCTCCGGGGCCGACATCGTCGCTCTGGAGGAGCTGCCGAGCGACCAGGTGTCGACGTACAAGGCGGCGCTCGCCGACCGCTTCCCGTACCACTCGGTGCAGGGGACCGTCGGCCTGTGGAGCAAGTACCCGATGAGCAGCACCCGGCCGGTCGACATCAAGATGGGCTGGACCCGGGCGATGCGCTCCACGGTGAGGACGCCCGAGGGCGAGGTCGCCGTCTATGTGGCCCACCTGCCGTCCGTGCGCGTCAAGCTGCACGCCGGATTCACCGCCAACCAGCGCGACGACAGCGCCGACGCCCTGGGCGAGGCCATCGCCGACGAACGGCTCGGCAAGGTGATCCTGCTCGGTGACCTCAACGGCACGATGAACGACCGCTCGCTCAACGCGGTCACCTCGCAGATGCGGTCCACCCAGGGCGCGGCCGGCGACGGCTTCGGCTTCAGCTGGCCGGCCTCGTTCCCGATGGCACGGATCGACCAGATCTTGGTGAAGGGCGTCGAACCGATGTCGTCGTGGACACTCCCGGCGACGGACAGCGACCACCTTCCGATCGCCGCGCGCGTGGAACTCTGACGAAACGGTCCGTTCACCCGCGGGAACAAGCCGTCTGAGAGAATTTGTTCCGATCGGGAACCAAGGATGATCCGGCGAGGGAGCCGGACCGGCCGCGCGCCGCCACGCCCCGGTTCCCTCCTGCGCTTCCCGCCCCACCGGTCGGCCATGCCCGGCCGGGGCGGACGGCGGCTTCCCTGCGGAAAGGTTTCTCTTCATGCCCCTGGCCCTGCTCGCACTCGCTGTGAGCGCCTTCGGCATCGGTACCACGGAGTTCGTGATGATGGGCCTGCTGCCCAATGTCGCGGACGATCTGGGCACCTCCGTACCCACCGCCGGCCACCTCGTCTCGGCGTACGCGATAGGCGTCGTCGTCGGGGCCCCGCTGCTCACCGCCGTCGGCTCCCGGATCCCGCGCAAGCGGATGCTTCTGCTGCTGATGGCCCTCTTCACCGTCGGCAACCTCGCCTCCGCGTTCGCCCCCGGCTTCGGCTGGCTGCTCGGCGGCCGATTCCTCGCCGGCCTGCCGCACGGGGCGTTCTTCGGCGTCGGCGCGGTCGTCGCCGCCCAACTGGTCTCCGAGGGGCGCCGGGCGCGGGCCGTGGCGACCATGTTCCTCGGCCTCACCGTCGCCAACGTCGTCGGTGTCCCGGCGGCCACCCTGCTCGGCCAGCACCTCGGCTGGCGGGCCACGTTCCTGGTCGTCGCGGCGATCGGGCTCTGCGCGATGGCGGCGCTCGCCCGGCTCGTGCCGCACGTACCCGTCGACGCCCACCAGGGCCTGGGCCGCGAACTGCGCGCCCTCGGCAACCGGCAGGTGCTGCTCGGCCTGCTCACCGCCGTCTTCGGCTTCGCCGGAGTCTTCGCCGTGTACTCCTACCTCTCGGCCATGACGACCGAGGCGATGGGTTTCGGTGAGTCCGCGGTGACGCCGGTGCTCGCGCTCTTCGGCATCGGCATGACCCTCGGCGCACTCGCGGCGGGCCCGCTCACGGACCGGGCGCTGCGGCCGACGCTGTACGGGTCGCTCGGCGCGCTCGCCGTCGTCCTGGCCGTCTTCCCGTTCGCCGTGCACGCGCGGTGGGCGGCGCTCGTGATGGTGGTGCTGCTCGGTGGGGTCGGCTTCATGACGACCACCCCGCTCCAGATGCTGGTCATGAACAAGGCCAAGGCCGCTCCGACCCTGGCGTCCGCCTCCAACCACTCCGCGTTCAACCTCGCCAACGCGGGCGGTGCGTGGCTGGGCGGCACGGCGATCGCGGCGGGCTGGGGGTGGACCTCCCCGGCCCCGGTCGGCGCGGTCCTGGCGGTCGCCGGACTCGCGGTGGCGATCACGGCGGGCGTACTGGACCGGGAGCGCGCGCCGGGGGCGTCGAGGGTGGTGGCCCGTGCGGATGCGCGGCCCGCGCGGGACGAGACCGGGGCGGACGCGTACTGAAGCGCGAAGCGCCGGCACGCCACAGCAGGCCCGTCCGGCGGCGGAGGACGAACCGGCCGCGGACCCCCCGGTGGCCGACCGGTCGGACCGACGCGTGCCACCGATATCCGTTCATCAGGCCGATTCGCGCTACGGACAACCGCTCAGCTCGACTCGCGCCACCGATTGGTGATCGGCAGCCGGCGGTCCTTGCCGAAGCCCTTCGGGGAGATCTTCGTGCCCGGCGGGTACTGCCGCCGCTTGTACTCCGCCGTGTCCACCATCCGCAGCGTCTTCGCCACCAGCGCCGCGTCGAACCCGGCCGCGACGATCTCGTCCAGCCCCTGGTCCTGGTCGACGTACAGCTCCAGGATCCGGTCCAGTACGTCGTAGTCGGGCAGCGAGTCCGTGTCGACCTGTCCCGGGCGCAGCTCGGCGCTGGGCGGCTTGGTGATGGACGCCTCCGGGATCGGCGGGGTCTGCCCGCGCTCCTCGGCGGCGCGGTTGCGCCACTTCGCGAGGCGGAAGATCGACGTCTTGTAGACGTCCTTGATCGGCCCGTACGCGCCGACCGAGTCGCCGTACAGCGTCGAGTAGCCGACCGCCAGCTCGGACTTGTTGCCCGGAGCGAGGACGATCTGGCCCTCCTGGTTGGAGACGGCCATCAGCATCGTGCCGCGCAGCCGCGACTGGAGGTTCTCCTCGGCGAGGCCGGTGAGCCCCAGCGAGCCCATGTACGCGTCGAACATCGGCTCGATCGGTACGGTGCGGAAGTTCAGCCCGGTACGGCGGGCCAGCTCGGCCGCGTCGCCCTTGGAGTGGTCCGAGGAGTACTTCGACGGCATCGAGATGCCGTACACGTTCTGCGCCCCCAGCGCGTCGCAGGCGATGGCCGCGACCAGCGCCGAGTCGATCCCGCCGGAGAGCCCGATCAGCACACTGCTGAAGCCGTTCTTGGCGGCGTACGCGCGCAGTCCCACGACCAGCGCCGAGTACAGCTCCTCGTCGTCGTCGAGCCGTTCCGCGTAACCGCCGGCCAGCTCCGCCTCGTACGGCGCCAGGGGCTCCTCGGAGAGCACCACGCGGTCGATCCGCAGCCCGTCGTTCACGACCCCGGACGGGGCCACGGCCGAGGCGGCCGGCAGGTCCAGGTCGAGTACGACGCAGCCCTCGGCGAACTGCGGGGCGCGGGCGATCACTTCGCCGTCCCGGTCGACGACGATCGAGTCGCCGTCGAAGACCAGCTCGTCCTGGCCGCCGATCATCGCCAGGTACGCGGTGGTGCAGCCGGCCTCCTGGGCGCGCTTGCGGACCAGTTCGAGCCGGGTGTCGTCCTTGTCCCGCTCGTACGGCGAGGCGTTGATCGACAGCAGCAGCCCGGCACCGGCCGCCCGCGCGGCCGGCACCCGGCCGCCGTCCTGCCAGAGGTCCTCGCAGATCGCGAGCGCCACGTCGACGCCGTGGACCCGGATGACCGGCATCGAGTCGCCCGGTACGAAGTACCGGAACTCGTCGAACACGCCGTAATTGGGGAGGTGGTGCTTGGCGAAGGTCAGCGCGACCTGCCCGCGGTGCAGCACCGCGGCGGCGTTCTGCGGGGCGCCGGCGGGCTGTCCGTAGCGCGGCTGGGCCGTCTCGGAACGGTCGAGGAAGCCGACGACGACCGGCAGCTCCCCGAAGCCCTCCGCGTCGAGGCGGGCGGCGAGCGCGCGCAGCGCCTGACGCGAGGCCTCGACGAAGGACGACCGCAGAGCCAGGTCCTCGACGGGGTAGCCGGTCAGCATCATCTCGGGGAACGCCACCAGATGGGCGCCCTGTTCGGCGGAGTGCCGGGTCCAGTGGACGATCGCCTCGGCGTTGCCGGGGAGATCACCGACGGTCGAGTCGATCTGATTCAGTGCGAGGCGTAGTTGAGGCACGCGGACCAGTGTAATCGTCTGACTGACGCGATGTCCTGGCGGGCCGCGCGATTGCCGGGCCGCCCGCCAGGAACGGGTCAGCGGCGGTAGCCGAGGACCGTCATCATGCCCACGTCCGAGTGGTAGATGTTGTGGCAGTGGAGCATCCACAGACCCGGGTTGTCCGCGTTGAACTCGACGGCCATTGAACTGTGCGGCCGGACGATCACGGTGTCCTTGCGCGCCCACGCGGCCTGCCCCCGCCGGGAGGCCCGGTGCTCCGGCCCGGCCCGTCCCACCAGGCCGAACGAGTGTCCGTGCAGATGGACGGGGTGCCACATCGACGTGACGTTGTAGAACTCCAGCCTGACCCGCTCGCCCGCCCTGACCGGATGGCGCTGTCCTGGGTTGTACGGCTTGCGGTCGAAGGCCCAGTCGTACGCGCTCATGCTGCCGGTCAGCTTGAACCGCAGGGTCCGGTCGGCCTTGCGGACGGACAGCGCCACGGATTCGTCCGGCGACAGGTCGAACGCCTCCACCAGCTTTCCGTCCAGCTCCTTCGGCCGTACGGAGGCGGTGGGTGCCGTGCCCTTTCCGGTACGGAGCAGGGCCAGCGCCGACGCCCGCTTGCCCTCGGCGACCGCGGTCAGCGGGAACACTCCGTCCCCGGCGGTCACCACCACGTCGTACCGCTCGCCCATGCCCAGCAGCAGGGCGTCCGTCGTGGTGTGCCGGACGGGGTAGCCGTCGGTGTGCGTGATCGTCATCCGGTGACCGCCGAGCGCGACACGGAAAGCGGTGTCCCCGCCCGCGTTGATGATGCGCAGCCGGATACGGTCGCCGGGCTTGGCGGTGAACGACGTGGGGGACTTCGGTACGCGACCGTTGATCAGGTAGTAGGGGTAGTCGACATTGCCCCCGTGGCTTTCGAGCAGTTCGCTGTAGGAATTCTTCATGATCCGCGAGGGGCCCGAGCGTCGCTTGGGGGTTCGGGGGCCCTTGGGGTCTTTGGGGGACCCACCGTGCCCACTGCCCCCCGGATCGTTCTTGTCGTCCATCCCGTCGTCGCCCGGACCGCCGTGGTCCATCCCGCCGTGGTCCATCCCGCCGTGGTCCATCCCGCCGTGGTCCATCTCGCCGTGGTCCATGCCGCCCCTGCCCCCGCTGAGCTCGTCGAGCACCTCGTCGGGAGTGGAGCCGCCCACCCCGTCGACCCAGTCGTCGAGGACGACGACCCACTCCTTGTCGTACTTGAGCGGCTCCTTCGGGTCCTCGACGATCAGCGGCGCGTACAGGCCACGATCCTGCTGGACGCCCGTGTGCGGATGGAACCAGTACGTCCCCGGGTGCGGCACCTTGAAGCGGTACGCGTATTCCGCGCCCGGCTTGATGGGCCTCTGGGTCAGGACGGGTACGCCGTCCATGTCGTTGCGCACGTTGAGCCCGTGCCAGTGCAGGGTGGTCGCCGCCGGAAGGTGATTGGCGAGCTTGAGCGCGACGACGTCGCCCACCGTGAGCCGCAGTTCCGGGCCGGGCAGCCGGGCTTCGTAGGCCCATGAGCCGACGACGAGCCCGTCGCCCAGATCCAGTCGGGCCGGGGTGGCCGTGAGGTCGATCTTCCGTACGGGGCCGGAGGCCCGCCTGGCCTCGGCCGCGGCGACCTCCTCCCCGTCGGGGGAGACGTACTCGCCCCCGGACTTCCCGCGGGGAGCGGTCCCGTGGTTCGCACCGCCGGCGTTCGGGCTGCCGGAGTTCGTACCGCCGGACTTCGTACCGCTGCGGCCCGTGTCGGAATCGCCGGAGCAGGATGCCAGAACCGCCGTACCGGCAGTGGCGACAGCGGCGCCGAGCACGGCGCGTCGGGTGGGTGGAGTGCGCATGACGGAGAGCACCTCGGGGTGTTGTCGGTATTTCGGTCTGCTGGGGGAGGGGGAGGCGCCCCTCCTATATGCACAGCACCGACAACAGGGCACGGTCTCCCCGGCCCGGCCGGAGACCCGGCACCGGCACCGGCGACACCCGCGCCGCGCCACCCCCGAGGAGGTGGACGATCCCGATGAGGAGCGCAACGAACAGGAACAACTGTCCGTACGTCGCACATCTACTCAGGGTCATGTCGAGCACCCTACCCCCGCTGGGTACGGGGCGCGCGCGGAAACGTATCTCCGCAGCTCTATCGGGGTCTACAGGGCGCACGGAACAGCACCCGGTACCCCTCGTGCAAGGGGTACCGGGCCATCGATCCGGGTGTTCGCGAGCCGGTCAGCTGGGGGCGTAGACCTTCTCCACCCAGCAGGCGATCTGCTCGTCGGTGAGGTGCTGCGCCAGGTCGGCTTCGCTGATCATGCCGATCAGCTTCTTGTTCTCGACCACCGGAAGCCGACGGATCCGATGGGTCTGCATCTCCTCCAGAACCATCTCCACGTCCGCGCCCGAGTCGATCCAGCGAGGGGTGCCGTGGGCGAGGTCGCCCGCGGTCATCTTCGACGGGTCATGCCCCCTCGCCACACAGCCGACCACGATGTCGCGGTCCGTGAGGATGCCGATCATCCGGTCCTGCTCGCCTTCGGCGGAGATGGGCAGCGCGCCCACCTTGTGGTCGCGCATCAGCTGCGCGGCGCGGTCGAGTGTCTCGTGTGCGGGGATCCAGGTGGCCCCGGTGTGCATGATGTCCTTGGCGGTGGTCATGAGGGATTCCTCCTGCGTGCCGGTGGGCATGCTGTACGACCCCGAGCGAACCCATCGTCATGGGCCCGTTCGGCGTACGCGACCGCTATCACCCGTTCGGGTGCATGTGCGGCTCGGCGGGAATCTTTCAGGACCGGGGCTTCGCCCCTCGTGCCGCCAGCATGTCGGCCATCACGTCCAGCTCGGACTGCTGGGCCTCGACCATTCCCTGGGCGAGACGCTTCTCCACCTTCACCGTGCACAGCCGGGCGCAGCCGCGGGCCATGCCGATGCCGCCCTTGTGGTGGTCGGTCATCAGCTGGAGGTACAGGACCTCGGCCTTCCTGCCGCTCGCCGCGCGGAGCCGGTCCAGCTCGGTCCTGGTGGCCATGCCGGGCATCAGGGAGCCGTCATGGGCCCGGTACCGGGATCCCGGCCCCGCCGTCCCGTCCATGCCCGCCATGCCGTCCATGCCCGCCATGTCGTGGCCCTCGTGCCCGCCCGCCATCCAGGCCATCGGCTCCTGAGAGGTGGCCTTCGGCAGTTCCCACAGGTCCAGCCAGCCGAGCATCATGCCCCGCTGGTTGGCCTGCGTGTTGGCGATGTCGTACGCGAGGCGGCGTACCTCCTCGTCCCGCGTACGGTCACGCACGAGGAACGACATCTCCACGGCCTGCTGATGGTGGACCGCCATGTCGCGGGCGAAACCGGCGTCCGCGGAATCCACCGCGGGCGTGCGCGGGGCGGACGCTGCGGCACGGTCCGTGCCCTCGCCCCCGCCGTCGCCCCGCGCGGAGGCGACCGTCGCCACCCCCGCGAACAGCAGCGCGAGCGCGACGGCGGAGCCGGCCACCCACTGGATGCGCCGGTCGCGTGTCACCGCCGTCACTGGGCCCCCAGTCCGCCCGTGCACGCCGCACCCGGCTCGGGCGTCTGCGGTCCCTGCACGAACTTGGCGAAGAACCGGTCGACCCGCGGGTCGTCGGCGCCGTCCACCGTCACCTGATTGCCCCAGGCGCTCAGCATGATCGTCCCGGCCTGGCCCTCGTACGGGCTCATCAGCGTGTACGGCGTCCTGCCGACGCGCTCGGCGAGCTTCGCCACATCGGCGTCCGAGGCCTTGTCCGTGTACGTCACCCACACCGATCCGTGCTCCAGCGAGTGCACGGCGTTCACGTCGGGGATCGCCTTCTTGTACACCTCGCCGTCGCAGTTCATCCACACGGGGTTGTGGTCACCGCCGACCGGGGGCTTCATCGGGTACGTGACCGGCGTGGTGACGTGGTTGCGGGTCAGCGTCTTCGCGTCCCACGTCTTCAGCCCGGCGATCGGCCCGTCGGCCGACTTCTTCGGGTCCGTCCCGGGCGCCTTGGCGTCCTGCGCCTGGGCGTCCCGCTTCTTCTCCGAGGCCTCGGACTTGTCCAGCACCAGGTACGAGCCGAAACCGACCAGACCCGCGACGACGAGGACGCTCAGGCTTATGGCCAGGACACGGTTGCGGCGCTCACGCGCGCGGTCGGCGTTGCGCATGTGCTCTATACGGGCCCTGCGGTCGAAGCTCATGTCGTCAGGTCCTTCTGCGAAAGGGAGAGGATGGACAAGAAGCGGTCGGGAACGAGGTCGGAGGAACAGGCGCGCGCCGGACCGTCGCGAAACCGCTCCGTTCCCTTGCGCACCATGGGCGCCGATCGTAGTGGGTGGCCGGGTGCTCCATCTCACGTCGTGTGCGTAATCTGGGTGAAATCCGGGGTCGTGATACTGGAGCTCCTCCCTTACCCCGGGCGGTGGTGCATGGACCGTCTGAACTGCAAGGATGTGGCTATGGACAAGCAGCAGGAATTCGTCCTCAGAACGCTTGAGGAACGCGACATCCGCTTCGTACGGCTGTGGTTCACCGATGTCCTCGGCTACCTCAAGTCCGTTGCCGTGGCCCCCGCCGAGCTGGAACAGGCCTTTGACGAGGGCATCGGCTTCGACGGCTCCGCCATCGAGGGCTTCGCCCGGGTGTACGAGTCCGACATGATCGCCAAGCCGGACCCGGGCACGTTCCAGATCCTGCCGTGGCGCGCGGAGGCCCCGGGCACGGCCCGGATGTTCTGCGACATCCTGATGCCCGACGGCTCGCCGTCCTTCGCCGACCCGCGCTATGTCCTCAAGCGCATCCTCGCCAAGACCTCCGACCTGGGCTTCACCTTCTACACGCACCCGGAGATCGAGTTCTTCCTGCTGAAGGACAAGCCGGTCGACGGCAGCCGCCCCACCCCCGCCGACAGCTCCGGTTACTTCGACCACACCCCGCAGAACGTCGGCATGGACTTCCGCCGCCAGGCGATCACCATGCTCGAATCGATGGGCATCTCGGTCGAGTTCAGCCACCACGAGGGCGCCCCCGGCCAACAGGAGATCGACCTGCGGTACGCGGACGCGCTCTCCACGGCCGACAACATCATGACCTTCCGCCTGGTGATGAAGCAGGTCGCGCTGGAGCAGGGCGTGCAGGCGACGTTCATGCCGAAGCCGTTCTCCGAGCACCCCGGCTCCGGCATGCACACCCACCTCTCCCTCTTCGAGGGCGACCGCAATGCCTTCTACGAATCGGGCGCCGAGTACCAGCTGTCCAAGGTCGGCCGCTCCTTCATCGCCGGCCTGCTCACCCACGCCGCGGAGATCTCCGCCGTGACCAACCAGTGGGTCAACTCCTACAAGCGCATCTGGGGTGGCTCCTCCCGCGCCGCGGGCGCCGGCGGCGAGGCCCCCTCGTACATCTGCTGGGGCCACAACAACCGCTCCGCGCTCATCCGCGTACCCATGTACAAGCCCGGCAAGACCGGCTCCGCCCGCGTGGAGGTCCGCTCCATCGACTCCGGCGCCAACCCCTACCTGACGTACGCGGTGCTGCTCGCCGCGGGCCTCAAGGGCATAGAGGAGGGCTACGAACTCCCGGCCGGCGCCGACGACGACGTCTGGGCGCTGTCCGACGCGGAACGCCGCGCGATGGGCATCGAGCCGCTGCCGCAGAACCTGGGCGAGGCGATCTCCCTGATGGAGAAGAGCGAACTGGTCGCCGAGACGCTCGGCGAGCACGTCTTCGACTTCTTCCTGCGCAACAAGAAGCAGGAGTGGGAGGAGTACCGCTCCGAGGTCACGGCCTTCGAGCTGAAGGCCCTGCTGCCGGTGCTGTAATCGCAGGTCAGCGCTGTTGGATCGCTTATGCGTGGCTTGGGGCCGACGGTGTCGCAC
>NZ_JBHVFF010000279.1:0-11285 GCF_042801895.1 Streptomyces sp. NPDC057543
ACGCCTTCGATGCCGACTTCACCGCCGAGGACACGGAGGTGTTGCTCAGCGCGCCCCGGGCACCGCGCATGAACGCGCATTGCGAACGCGTGATCAGCACCATCCGCCGCGAGGCCCTTGACCACGTCCTGATCCTGGGCGAGAGCCACGCCAGGAAAGTCCTGACTGACTACCAGGACCACTACAACGCACACCGGCCGCACCAATCCCGGCAACAGCTACCGCCCAGCGCGACCGAGCAGCCCGCAATCGTGCACGACCTCGACGACCGAAGCCTGCTCCGCACCAGGGTCCTCGGCGGCGTCATCAACGAGTATCACTACGCCGCGTGACCTGCAGCGACGACTTTTCGAGCCCCACAGGGGGCGCAGGACCAGGTGGTGGTGCCGGTGGGGCGCCAGCCGTGCGCGAAGCTCTTCGACGCGAGCGAGGCGCCGGTCGCAGGGCCTGGCCACTTGGAAGTGGTGGTCTCCGACCAGTTGGAGGTGATCGGGGCAACAATAACAGGGCGGGCCGTGCACGACTGCGACCAGGTGTTGTACAGCGCGAGGTCGGCGCCGAGGACCCAGGCGTTCTTCAGCGTGGACTCGAGGCTGGTGAAGCGCAGGAACGCCGCCGCCTTGTGGCTGCCGCCATCGTAGGTGCCGACCTTCAGGACCGTGTCCGAGGCGAAGTTGGTGTTGTACGGGTATTCGACGTACGTGCCGGACGTCGCATCGACAGACTTCACCGACGGGTCAGCCCGGACCGGGAAGACCCGCTCAGGCGCCGACAGCCACTCCTTGTCGAGCTTGACGACAAGGACCTGGCGTCCGGCCTCGGTGTCAAGGCTGTAGGTGACGCCGGACGAGACGACGCCCTCACCGGAGTCCTCGGCGTAGTTCGAGTCCTCCATCCAGCCGGCCGGCGTCCACGCCCGGACCGTCTCCGCGGCATCGGTGTAGACGACGGTACCCTGCTCGTCCAGGGAGGCGGTCAGCCCGTCAAACGCCAGCGTGAAGCGCCATTCGGCGGGCGCGTCCGGGTCCGTGAGGACCAGCGTCTCCTTGACCGAGTCGCTGCCTGCGACGAACCTTGATGGTGGTGTACAGGAAAGAGGCAACAGAGCCTCTCACGTGTGCATGGTGGAGAGCGAGTTGTAGTACCTCGCGCACTTTGTCGTGGGTGTACTGACCCTGGTGCACGGCTGTGGTGAAATCGCCCAGCGTCGCGTGACCGCCGGGTCTCGACTCCCGTACGGAAGCTGTGATGATGCGTCTGCCGTCCAGGGTGAGAACGGGCTTTTGGTCATCTGTTGCGACCGGGCGTCGACTCAGCGGCGCCGAACCCGTGTTGCTCGGCCTCTGACGGCCGACGTAGCGCCGTCTACTGGGCAGGCGCCTGAAAGGTCACCCCGCGGGACGCAGGACGACGTGGTCCGCCGGCTGGCCCGTCATCGGACCCATCGGACGACTGTTCAAGCCCACCGATCGGTATGCGGAAGCCTTCTGAGTGCCGTCTCCGCGCGATCCGCGCCGGCAGCTGACGTCAGTCCCGTCACACGGTGAGGACCTCGATGCCCAGCGCACGGACGGCAGTGAGCTCCGCTTCGTCCGCGCCGCTGTCAGTCACCACCGCGCTGATGTCCGCGAGCGGGCAGATCTTGGCGAAGGTGACCTTGCCGATCTTGGTGCTGTCCGCGACCACGACGGTACGAGTGCTGTTGCGCAGGAACGCCCGGTCGGTGTGCGCCTCCATCTGGTCGTGCGTGCTGCAACCGCTCCCGACCGTGAGGCCGTCGACGCCGATGAAGCTGATGTCCAAGTGGTACTCGTCCAGCATCCGCTCGGCGGCCGGCCCGACCAGTTCGTAACTCTCGGAGCGGGCATCGCCCCCGATGACGACAAGCTGCATGTCGGGCCGTACGACCAGATCCGCCGCGATGTTGACCGCGTTGGTCACCACGGTGAGACCGTTGCGCCCCGCCAGCACACGCGCGACCTCGGTGACCGTGGTCCCGCCGGTCATCCCCACCACGGCACCGTCCGGCACAAGTGCCGCCGCTGCCGCGGCGATGCGTCGCTTCTGCTCCTGCTGTTTGCCGGCGCGACGCCGCAACGGCAGTTCGCGTCCGGACGTCACCGCGCCGCCGTGAGTGCGCTGCACGCGCCCCTGGTCGTGCAGTGTTTGCAGGTCACGGCGGACGGTAGCGCCGGAGACGCCGAGGAGCTCGACCAGGGTGTGGACGTCCGCGCTGCCCGCGGCCGAGACGTGATCGATGATGCGGTTCAGCCGGTCCGTCTTGAGCATAAGTGCAGCGTATCTCTGAGCAGTTGTGCTCAGAACTGCGCATTCGGCGCAGCGTAAGCCCTTGACGCGAGCATTCCTACGCGCTTTGATCCTGCCAAGTGCCCAGGGCGTGCAGCCCGGCACCCAGAGGTGCGCCCAGCCGGTAGCGGACTTGTCCCAAGCCCGGCCAAAGTCGCCAGGATCGCAGAAGCGTCTGAGGCGGGGTCGTACCCGCGATTGATGGAGCTCATCGTGCCCGTCAATACAGTTTCCCGTGTCCGGCGCCCCTGGGCGGCCGCCGCCATGGCCACCGCGACCCTGGCCGCCGCGCTCGCCGCCGGCACCGCGACTCAGGCCGGCGCCGCCACCGTGACGCTGCCTCCGGCCCACGCCGGGTTCGACTATCAGATTGGCGGCGCCTACACCCCACCTGCCGGAGTCCAGGTCGTCAGCCGTGACCGTACGGCCTCCCCTGCGGCCGGCCTATACAACATCTGTTACGTCAACGCCTTCCAGGTCCAGCCGGGCGAGGAGGGCCAGTGGCCCACCGACCTGCTGCTGCGGGGGGCGAACGGCGATGTGGTCACCGATCCGGACTGGGGCGAGGCGCTGCTCGACGTCAGTACGGCCGCCAAGCGCGACCGGGTGGCCACCAAGGTCAACCAGTGGATCGACGGCTGCGCCAACAAGGGCTTCAACGCGATCGAGCCCGACAACTACGACAGTTACACCCGCTCCCAGGGCTTGCTCACGGCGGGCAACGCCAAGGCGTTCGTCACCCTGCTCTCCTCGCACGCACATTCGAGGAACCTTGCCATCGGTCAGAAGAACACCGTGGAACTCGCCGGCAGCAGGGCCCAGACGGGCCTCGACTTCGCGATCGCGGAGGAGTGCGGGCAGTACGACGAGTGCGGGGACTACACGGCCGCCTTCGGAAATCACGTGATCGTGATCGAGTACACGGCCCGTGGTCTGAAGAAGGCCTGCGCGGGCTGGGGAAGCCAGCTGAGCATAGTGCGCCGGGACGTCGACGTGAGAACCCCGGGCAGTTCCGGGTACGTCCGCAAGACCTGCTGACGCACCGCCCCGGCACCCGCGCCGCCGCTCGCCGTCCCCTTTTCTCGTACGTCTGCAAGGAGTACGTCATGACCCGGATCCGCGGTGCCCCGGCACCTCTCGACCGCCGCCGACTGCTGCGCGGCGGGGCGGCGTTGGCCGCAGGTACCGTGGGTGCGGCGCTCGTCAGCGGCTGTGCGGACGCCGAAGCCGGCGGCGTCAGCGCCGACGGCAGGGTCACCGTGGAGCTCTGGCACGGGCAGACCGACACCGCCAAAAAGGCGCTGGAGGCGCTGGTAGCGGAGTTCAACCGCACGCATCGAAGGATCCGGGTGAACGCGGGCGGCGGCGGGGTGCTCGCCGACGCCATGCTGCAGAAGGTGACGGCCGCCCTCGCCTCGGGCTCGTACCCGGACATCGCCTATATCTTCGGCTCGGACCTGGCCAGTGTCGCCCGCAGCCCCCGCGTCGTCGACCTGACGTCGGAGATGCGCGGCGGAGCAACACCGTGGAGGGCCTACTGGGCTCCGGTACGGGGGGCGGTCACCCTCCACGGGAAGGTGCGGGCCGCTCCCGCAGTGCTCGATGCGCTGGCCGTCGTCTACAACAAGGAGTTGTTCCGCAGGGCCCAGATCCCGTACCCCAAGGAGGGCTGGAGCTGGGACGAATTCCTCCAGACCGCCGCCAAGTTGACCGATCCGGATCGTGGTGTCTTCGGGACGGGCTGGCCCGGGGTCGGTGACGAGGACACCACCTGGCGGCTGTGGCCAATGATCTGGGACCTGGGCGGGGACGTCGTCGCGGCAGACGGGCACAGCATCGGCTTCGCCGACCAGGGCGTTCGGGCACTGGCCACGCTCGCGCAACTGGCCAAGGACAGGAGCGTCTACATCGACGCCAAGCCGGGCAGCGAGCAGATGTACAAGGTGTTCCTGAGCGGCCGGATGGGCATGGTGGCTACCGGCCCCTGGCAGCTTCCCGACATCATCGACGCGAAGGTCGACTACGGCGTGGCGCCGCTGCCCACCTACACCGGGCACCCCGTCACCATCTCGGGCCCCGACACCTGGACCGTCTTCGACAACGGCTCCGCACGCTCCCGCGCCGCCACGACGTTCGTCAGTTGGCTGATCCAGCCCGAACGCGACGCCCGATGGGACATCCAGGCCGGCAGCCTCCCCCTGAGCACCGCCACCGCACGACGCCCGGAGTGGAAGCAGCACTCCGCACGGACGACCGGCCTCCAGGTGTTCACCGAGGCGCTCGCATCCGCCCGGGTCCGACCCATCCATGCGGCATACCCGCAGATCTCGATGGCGCTCGGCGAGGCCGTCGTCTCCGTACTCCTGGGCCTCCGCTCTCCGGAGCAGGCCCTGCGGACCTGTGCCGACACGGCCAATGCGGCCCTGCTGATACCCAGATGAGGAAGGCCGCCATGTCGCAGCTGCCCCGAGCGGTCACCCTCGCGCCCCGCGATCGACTCACTGCGGCCCGCCCCAGGGCGAGCCGCCGCCGAGCACGCCGGGAGTCCGCCACCGCCTGGGCCTTCATCAGCCCCTCGGTCCTCGTCATCCTCGGCCTGAGCATCGTCCCCGTCATCTGGTCGCTGCTGCTGTCCTTCCGGGCCGACGACCTGGTCACCCCGGGGCGCTGGGTCGGTCTGGAGAATTACCGCGCACTCGCGCAGGACCCCAACTTTCATACCGCTGTGGGCAATACGCTCCTGTACGCGGCGCTCTATGTGCCGCTGAGCCTGGTGGGCGGACTGGCCCTGGCCCTGGCGCTGAACCGCAGAATCAAGTTCATCGGCCTCTACCGCACGCTGATCTTCATCCCGTTCGTGGTCTCTGCCGCGGCTCAGGGCGTGTTGTTCTCCTTCATCCTCGATCCGGAATTTGGCGTCGCCAACTCCCTGCTGCACAAGCTCGGGATCTCCCCGCAGGGATTTCTGTCCGACCCCGGCCAGGCGCTGTACCTGCTAGTGATCATCTCGCTGTGGAGCGGGGTCGGATTCTGCGTCATCGTCTATCTCGCCGCACTGCAGGACGTGCCGCCCGAACTCGTCGAATCCGCCCGCCTCGACGGCGCCGGGCGCTGGAGCGTACTGCGCCACATCACCCTGCCGACGCTCACCCCGGTCACCGTCTTCCTGCTGCTGTGGCAGCTGATCGCCGCCCTGCAGGTCTTCGACCTGGTCTACGTCACTACGAAGGGCGGACCGCTCGGATCGACGACTGTCATCGTCTACTTCGTCTGGGAGCAGGCCTTCCAGATGTTCACGGCCGGATACGGGGCAGCGGCCGCCTACGTCCTCGCGCTCGCCCTGCTCCTCGCCGGCGCCACGCTCCATCTCCACCGACGCCACCAGAACCGTACGGAAGGAGCCGCCCGATGACCACTTCCACGGCTGTGCGCGAGGCACGCTGGGCCGCCGCCCCGGCCGCAGCGGGTGCGATCCGGCGCCGTCGGCTGCCGTTCAGCGCCTGGCACCTGCTGCTTGCGCCCCTGTCGCTGGGCTTCGCGCTGCCGCTTCTGTGGCTGCTGCTCAGCTCGGTGATGAGCAATGCCGAGATCAACCGGTTTCCGCCCGCGCTGTGGCCGCGCGGCATCGACCTCGGGGGATACCGGTACGTCCTGGGCAACGCCATGTTCCCGCGCTGGTTCGCCAACTCCCTCATCGTGGCAGGCACCGCAGTGGCGTCGAATCTGCTGCTCGGGGCACTGGGCGGCTATGCGTTTGCCCGGATGCGTTTCGCCGGGTCGCGGCTGCTGCTCGGGCTGATGCTGGCGACGATGGTCATCCCGTTCCAACTGACCATGATCCCGACGTTCCTGGTGATGAAGGAGCTGGGGCTGATCGACACGCTGGGCGCGCTGATCGTGCCCTCGCTGGTCACGCCGTTCGCCGTCTTCCTGTTCCGGCAGTTCTTCCTCGCACTGCCCCGGGAGATCGAGGAAGCGGCCTGGATCGACGGCTGCTCACGGCTGCGGGTCCTGTTCTCGATCGTCATGCCACTGGCGCGACCCGCGCTGGCCACCGTCGCGGTCCTGACCTTCCTGGCCACCTGGAACGACCTGTCCTGGCCGCTCATCGCGATCAACCACGACACCCAATACACGCTCCAACTGGGCCTGACCACCTTCCAGGGCCTCCACCACACACGGTGGTCGGCGGTCATGGCGGGCAACCTCATCACCGTAACTCCGGTCCTGCTGGCCTTTCTCCTCGCCCAGAAGACCTTCATCCAGTCTCTGACATCGAGCGGACTCAAGGGCTAGCCGCCGCCCCCGCTCAGAATTCCCTATGGGCGATCTCTCCGTACGCATCCCAATCCAAGGAAGCACCATGTCTCCCCCCTTCGACCTGCTCGTGATCGGCGACGCCAATCCCGATGTGGTCCTCGGCCCCGTCCCGCACCACCTCGCCTTCGGCCAACACGAACAACTCGTCGACCAGGCAGGGCTGGTACTCGGCGGCTCCGCCGCGATCACGGCCTGCGGAGCCGCGCGCCTGGGACTGCGCGTAGCGTTCGCCGGCCGGGTCGGTGACGATCCTGCCGGCGCCTTCGTCCGCGCCGCACTCGTCGGGCGCGGCGTCGATGTCACCGCCCTGGTCACCGATCCCCAACTGCCCACGCCCCTCACCGTGATCCTCACCGCTGACGACGGGGACCGGGCAATCCTCACCGCACCGGGATGCCTGGCCGAAACCGGTCCCGCCGATGTGCCCGAGGCACTGCTGACGTCCGTGCGGCACATCCACGCGGCGTCCTTCTTCCTGATGCCGCGCCTGGCCCGGTCGCTGCACAAGGTGTTCGCCGCAGCGCGCTCGTACGGCGCGAGCACCTCGCTCGACACGAACGACGACCCGAGCGGGAGGTGGGACCGGGAGCTGCTCGACCCGGTGCTCGAGGTCACCGACATCCTGCTGCCGAACGCAGCCGAAGCCCGCGCACTCACCGGGATCTCCGAACTGCCCGACGCGGCAAAGGTGTTGGCCTGCCTCGGTCCGCTCGTCGTCGTCAAGAACGGAGCCGGGGGCGCCTTGGCCCACGACGGCGTACGGCCGCCCGTACACGCAGCCGCCCTGCCGACCGAACCACTCGACACCGTCGGCGCAGGCGACAGCTTCGACGCCGGATTTATCTCCGCAACCTTGCGCGGCCTAGACACCGGGGCCGCCCTGACCGTGGCCGCCGCCTGCGGCTCGCTCTCTGCCCGCGGCCACGGCGGCACTGCCACCCAGCCCACCTGGGACGAGGCCCGAGCCGTCACTTCGAACCAGGAGATTTCCTCATGACCAGCAAGACCAGCGCGACCGGTGCGGCCGTGACGATCGTCTTCGTGGGCGCGGGCAGCGTGGTGTTCACCCAGGGGCTGCTGGCCGACCTGTTCGCCTTTCCTGAACTCACTCACGTCCACATCGCTCTGCACGACATCGACGCCGAACGGCTGGCCACAGCCGAGGGCGCCGCCAGGCGGATAGCCACCGAGCGCGGGGCCAAACCGACGATCACCACGCATGCCGACCGGCGCAGCGCACTCGAAGGCGCCACGTTTGTCATCAACATGGTCCAGGTCGGCATGAACGAGGCCACCCGTACCGACTTCGCCGTCCCCGCCCGCTACGGACTGCGCCAGACCATCGGCGACACTCTCGGCATCGGCGGCATCTTCCGCGCACTGCGCACCTTCCCCGTGCTGCGCTCACTCGCCGCCGACATGGCCGAACTCTGCCCGGATGCCTTGCTGTTGAACTACACCAACCCGATGGCTATGAACGTCCTCTACCTGAACCGGATCGCGCCCCAACTGCGCACCGTCGGCCTGTGCCACTCGGTCCACTGGACCATGCACGACCTCGCCGAGCTGGTCGGCGTTCCCTTCGACGAGGTGTCGTACCTCGCCGCAGGGGTCAACCACCAGGCCTGGGTACTGCGCTTCGAGCATGCGGGCAAGAGCCTCTATCCGCTCCTCGACGACGCCATTGCCAAGGACCCCGAACTCCTGCGCCGCGTACGCGTGGACATGTACCGCAGGCTCGGGCACTACCCCACCGAGACCAGCGAGCACTCCTCCGAATACGTGCCCTGGTATCTGCACCACGACAGCGAGATCGAGCGCCTGCGCCTGCCGGTCGGCGCCTACCTCGACATCATCGAGGAAAACACCGCCAGCTACGAACAGACCCGCGATGCCCTCGCAACAGGCGCCGACCTGCCGGTGGACGCCAGCATGGAATACGCCCCGCAGATCATCCACAGCATGGTCACGGGCACCGTGCGCACGGTCTACGGCAACGTCCCCAACCGCGGCCTGATCGACAACCTGCCCGCCGACAGCGTTGTCGAGGTCCCCTGCCTGGTCGACGCCCAGGGCGTACAGCCCACCCGGGTCGGCGCCCTGCCCCCGCAGTGCGCCGCCCTCAACCGCACGTACACCAGCGTCAACGACCTGGTCGTACGAGCGGCCACGGACGGCGAGCCGCGCCACATCCGCCATGCCGCCATGACGGACCCTGCGACAGCCGCAGCCCTCCCGGTGGAGCGGATCTGGGACCTGTGCGACGACCTGGTACGCACCCACGCCGACCTCCTGCCGACCGAACTGCGGGCCGAGTTGGGGCACTGAGAGGGCATTTTGAGCCGCTATGACGGCCTTGTGGTCGCCTGATCGTGTGGGTTTGGGCGGTTCGGGCTGGTCTCGCGGCTTGGTCCTGCTGGGCTGTTCGGGTGAGTGACCGCAAGCCCTACAAGAGCGACCTGTCCGATGAGCGGTGGGCGCTGATCGAGCCGGTGATCTCGGCGTGGAAGGCCGACCACCCGTCCCCGACGGGGCATCAGGGCCGATACGAGATGCGGGAGATCGTCAACGCGATCCTGTACCAGGGCAGGACCGGCTGCCAGTGGGACTACCTCCCGCACGACCTGCCGCCGAAGTCGGCCGTCTACTACTACTTCGCGGCCTGGCGCGACGATTGCACGGACGTGAAGATCAACGATCTGCTGCGCTGGCAGGTCCGGGAGAAGGCCGGACGGTCGGAGGACCCGAGCCTGGTCGTGATCGACACGCAGAGCGTCCACGCGGCGGTGAACGTGCCCGCGACCACGACCGGGAAGGACGCGGCCAAGAAGGTTCCGGGCCGCAAGCGCGGCTTGGCGGTCGACGTCCTCGGCCTGGTCATCGCCGTCACCGTGCTGGCCGCCAGCGCCCACGACAACGCGTTCGGCATCGCCCTGCTCGGCCAGGTCGCCCCCATCGGCACCATCAAGAAGGCCCTGGTGGACCAGGGCTTCAAGAAGACCGTCGTCGAACACGGCACCACGGTCGGCATCGACGTAGAGATCGTCGAACGCAACCCCACAGACAAGGGCACCGGCTTCGTCCCGCAGGCCAAGCGGTGGATCGTGGAGCAGACGCTCGGCATCCTCATGCTGTTCCGGCGGCTCGTGCGGGACTACGAGAGCAGGCCGGCATCCTCCGAGTCCCGGGTGCGCTGGGCCATGATCGACGTAATAGCGCGCCGGCTCACCGGCCAGGCGACGCCCACCTGGCGCGGGTGACCCCGTGGACGCCCAGGTCACGCCGCTCTTGGAGCGGATTGACGCACGCGAACGCGAACTCGTCGGCGATGCGGAGCAGATCCGCGCGCAGATGGACGAGCTCACCGCGCGTCTGCGTGAACTCGACGAGGAAATCGGGAACCTGGCGGTGACCCGTAAGACCCTCCTCGCCCTCCCGCCGGCGGCCCCGGAGCCGACCGAGGAGCCGCCCGTCCTGCCGAACCACCCGGCCTACCAGCAGATCCTCAACGCCTTCGCCGAGGCTCCTGGGCCGAAGCGCGCCCGCGACCTGTGCCAGGTCCTGGACCTCCCGCTCACGCCGAAGACCATCGAGAGCACCCGGCACAAGCTCAAGCGTCTGGTCAGCCTGGGCGTCCTTATCGAGACCGAACCGGGCCTGTTCGCCCAGCGCCGCCCGTAGCTGCCCTCCGCTCCGAACCACCCGTCCACGGCCGCCGCATTCGCCATCCGGCTCACGACGCGATCGCTAGTGACCCGTCGTGCGGAGCCACCGCATCGTTGTGACGAGCTCTTCGCCGAAGTCCTCGCAAAGCGCGAGCAACTCGCGACCGGTGGACGAGTCCAGCAGCCCTGCGGAATCGGGGAGAGCCCGGAGAACACCGTGGCAGGCGGACTCGACAGCGAAATTTCGTGACCCGAAATAGCCCTCGCTCGCCCGGTCCGCCAGGTCGGCGAGGTACTGGCGGTGGGCTTCCTCCGAGGGGTGGGAGTAAAACGAGCCCTCGACAAGGTTGTCGAGGTAGTTCGCCAGGCCGGCCGAGGATTCGACCACTCGCTCTGCTTCGTCCACGCCAGGCTTGTCCAGCAACTCTCCGAAAGCCAGCAGGCTGCTGATGGACTCCAGTTGGAAGAGCTGGACCGTGTCCGGGTCCACTTCAGACGTGAAGAGCGGGGCATTGCACAGCTCGGCGATTGCTCGCCGGTATGCGCGATCCGTCTGTTCACCAGCAGGTGATGCTGCCAGTCGGAACAGCGACTCCAGCGCAGCCTGGTCGACGCCCCACTCTGCATCGAGCTCGAACGCGAGTACTGGCGCACGCCACCGCCACAGGGCAAGGACGGCAGCCTGACGCTGGTAAGCGGGCTTCAGGTCCACCAACCGCTCGATCTGCACCACGTCCTTGAGCCGACCCTTCTGATCTACCGATCCTCACCCGACCCTTCACCACGGGACACTGTAGAAGCCGCCGAAGGACCAAGCGATCGCCTGGACAGCGCCTCATCTCCGAGTCAACGCCAGAATCGGGCATACCGGTTCAGAATTTCCTCTGAGAGGGCGGTATGAGACCTGATGCCCGATTCTTCGTTTCGTGTGGGGCGATCGGGCAGGTCGTGACGAAGTCGGTCGACTACGGCCGGGGCTGGGAGAACAGGCCC
>NZ_JBHVFF010000280.1:0-11270 GCF_042801895.1 Streptomyces sp. NPDC057543
CCATGTCCTTGACCTGCTGCGGAAGTGCGGCGTCGGCCAGCCATCGTGCCGACAGCGCGTCGTCCTCGACGGCGTCGTGCAGCCAGGCAGCGGCGATCTGTTCGTCGCTGCCGCCCCTGGTCCGTACGCCTTCGGCGACGGCGGCGAGGTGCTCGGTGTACGGGCGTCCCGCCTTGTCCCGCTGGTCGGCGTGGGCCTCGCGGGCGATCGCCGCTACTTCGGCCAGGGTCAGCTGTGCGTGTGGAGTGGGCATGGCCCGACTCTACGGACGGGCCGCCGTCCGACGCAGGGCCGCGCGGGCCGGGACCGTCGCGGCGGCGAGGCCGAGCCCGACGGTGGCGGCGACGAAGGAGCCGTACAACGCCGGTGGAATGTACGGCGATTCGCCCGTCAGCCCCTTCACCATCGGGACGAGTGCGGCCAGTGCGATGGCGGTGCCGAGCGCGGCCCCGGCCACCGTGACGAGGAGTGCCTCCCAGCGGATCATGCCCATGACCTGGCGGCGGGTGGAGCCGACGAGGCGGAGCATGGTCAGTTCCCGGCGGCGGTCGAGGACGGTCATCACCAGGGTGTTGACGGCGGCCACGGCGGCGAATCCGCCGAGGACCGCGGCCATGACGGTGTTGGCCCAGGCGTTGATCTCTCGGCCCTGGTCCTGCGCGACGGCGTAGCCGGAGCGGTCGGTGACGGCGCCGAGCGCGGTGAGCTGCTGTGCGGCGGCGGGGGTGGCCCGTACCAGCACGTCGGAGGCGTACGGCGACGTGACATGGGTCTTCAGGTCGGCGGCGGGCAGGGTGACGAGGCTGGTGCCCAGGCCGCGGCCGTAGACGGCGACGATCTTCGGTGACGCCTCGGTGCCGTCCGGGAGGCGCAGGGCCAGCCGGTCGCCGGTGGCGCGCTTCGTGGAGCCGGCGAGGGTGGTGTCGATGGCGACGGTGCCGGGCCGCAGGCCGCTGAGCGATCCGGTCCGCACGTCGAGGTCCTGGACCTTGGCGAGGTCGGCGCCGGAGCCGATGACCCCCTGTACGGAGATGCTCTGGAGTATCCGGTCGCCGCCCGATCCGGTGGGCACCAGGACCGAGCCGCGGAGCAGGCCGACGGCGGTCGAGACGCCGGGGGTGGCCGCCGCCCGTGCGGTGGCGTCGGAGGCGAGGCCCGCCGGGGCGGAGACGATGTGGTCGGCGGTGATGGCGTCGCGCTGCTGGTGTGCGATCACCCGTTCCTCACTGGTGTGCATGAAGACGAGCGTGGAGGAGAAGGCCATGGCGAGCACGATCGGGGTGATCGCGGAGGCCAGTCGGCGGGAGTTCGTACGGGAATTGGCGGCGGCCAGCGAACCGGACGCACCTGCCACGCGCAGCGGGAGGCCGAGAACGGCGGCGCAGATCCGGGCGATCAGCGGGCCGAGGAGGCCGACCGCGAGCATGAAGAACATGACGACGCCGAGTGCGGCGTTCGCCGCGTCCTCGCCGCTCGTGGACGCGGCGACGCCCGCGAAAGCTACGCCGCCTGCGAGGGCGGCGATGCCGAGTGGGGTGCGGATCCAGCCGAACGGGGGGCGTTCCACCGCGGACTGCGCGAGAGCCAGCCCCGGCTTGATCTTCGACGGTCGACGGGCGGCGAAGTAGCCGGCGCCCAGCGCGGTGAGCATCGTGGCGGCGGTGGCGATGGTCAGTGGCAGCCAGGACACGTCCAGGCCGACGGCTTCGGAGATGGCTCCCCTGTCCTGGAGCTGCCCGAACCACCAGCGGGCCAGGGCGATTCCGGGCAGACAGCCGAGCGCTCCGGCGAGCGGTGCGACGAGCAGGGACTCGGTGGCGATGGTGCGGCGCAGTTGGCGCGGGGTGGCGCCGATGGCGCGCAGCAGGGCGAACTCGCGGCTGCGCTGGCCGACGGAGAGGGCGACCGTACCGGCGGCGGTGAAGACGGCGACCATGGTGGCGACGCCGCCGAAGGAGCCGCCGAGGCCGACGAGGAGTTCCTGGGTGCCCGCGAGGTCCGCGTCCTCGACGGCGCCCCGGCCGTCACCGGTGTGGACCTCGGCCCCGGTGGTGTGGCCGACGGCCTCGCGTACCTGGTCGGCGAGGGTGCCGGTGGGGGTGGAGCGGGCGGCGAGCACGGCGATGGCGTCGACCCGGCCGGGGTGGCCGGAGAGCTGTACGGCCTGCCGGTCGGCGAACCAGACGGTGGCTTCGGTGGCGGTGGTGCCCGCGACGCGGAACTCCCGTACGCCGGTGGGTGTGTCGAGGGTGATGTTCTCGCCGGTGCGGTGCTTGGTGCCCGCGGGGACGACGACTTCGCCGGCTCGCGGCGCCTCGCCGGTGATCAGCCGTGTGCCGGTCAGGACGGTGGAGCCCCAGCCGTGCGCGGTGAGGAGGGCGCCGTTCTGCCGTACGGAGTAGCTGACGTCCCCGATCGCGGCTGCCGCGCCGGGGGCCGAGGCGGCCTTGCCCACCAGGGATTCGGGGAGCCGCGCGGTGTCCGGTACGGGGTGGGCGGCGTCGTACGCGCCCTCGCCGCTGCCGACCGTCATGTGGACCCGCTGGTCGGCGGCGACGACCACGGGCGCCTTGGCGTAGCGCTCCGCCGGTGCGGAGGCGCGCACGCCGGTCTCCAACAGGATGCCGCAGGCGGAGACGATCGCCGCGGCCAGCAGGAGCGCGACGAAGGTCCCGGCGAACGACGCGGGTTTGAAGCGGACGGCCGCGCGGGCGAGGCCGTTCGGGACGTGCGGGGTGAACATCAGGCTGCCGCTCCTGCGTGGGCGGAGGCGTGGGCGGGCGCATGGACGGAGGCGCGGGCGGTCAGCGCGGTCATCCGGGCCGCGATCTGTGCGGCCCCCGCGCGCGGCAGGCTGTCCGCGATCGCGCCGTCGGCGAGGAAGAGCACCCGGTCCGCGTAAGCGGCGGCCGCCGGGTCGTGGGTGACCATGACGACGGTGGCGCCGAGGGTGTCCACCGCGTGCCGGAGCAGGGTGAGGATCTCGGCGGCGGTGGTCGTGTCGAGGGCGCCGGTCGGTTCGTCGGCGAAGACCACATCGGGCCGGGTGACCAGGGCGCGGGCGACGGCGACGCGCTGTTGCTGGCCGCCGGAGAGCTGGCCGGGGCGGCGGTCGCCCTTGTCCCCGAGGCCGACCCGGGTGAGCATCTCGGCGGCCTCGCGGCGGCCGCGGGCGGAGCCGGTGCGCTGTCCGGCCAGTCGCATGGGCAGGACGACGTTCTGCTCGACCGTGAGGGACGGGAGCAGGTTGAAGGCCTGGAAGACGAAGCCGAGGCGGGTGCGGCGCAGCTCGGTGAGCCGGTTCTCGCTCATCCCCGTGATCTCGGTGCCGCCGAGGCGTACCGAGCCCTCGGTGGGGCGGTCGAGTCCGGCCGCGCACTGCAGGAAGGTCGACTTGCCGGAGCCGGACGGGCCCATGACGGCGGTGAAACTGGCGCGCGGCAGGGCGAGGTCGATGCCTCGCAGGGCATGGACGGCGGATCCGCCGCGGCCGTACTGCCGACGGACGCCGCGCAGCTCGACGGCGAGGTCCGGGGATCCGGAACCCGTTCGGGCGTCCGCCGTGTGCTGCCTGTTCTGCGCGCCCTGCCTGCTGCGTCGCAGCCCCATGATGTCCGCCTTCCGTTGCTCGCCGGGCGGTGCTCCGACCGGCCTCTCGAAACGTACGGATCACGCACGGGTTGGGGCCATGACGGCTGCTGGCGGATCTCGGGTGGGGCAAACCCCAGGGTGCTGCCGGGGGTGGCCATAGTTGCAACGTCAATCGTTCGGTAAACTAATTACTGACGATTCCTTGACGCTCTCTTGACCGACTGAAGGATCAAGCTCATCGGACACGCAGACACGCTCATCGCCATGGGCGGCGCCTTCCTCGCCGCCGCCGTTCTCGCCCGCATCGGCAGCCGCATCGGACTGCCGACCATCCCCCTGTTCATCCTGGCCGGAATCCTGCTCGGCCCGCACACGCCCGGCATCGTGCTCGTCGCCGACCCGCACGACCTGGAGATGCTCTCCGCGCTCGGCCTGGTGCTGCTGCTCTTCTACCTCGGCCTCGAATTCCATCTCGACGACCTCAAGACCGGCGGCCGCAAGATGCTCGTCGCGGGCTCCGTCTATCTGGCGCTGAACGTCGGCGCCGGGCTCGCCTTCGGCTTCGTGCTGGGCTGGGGCACCTCGGAGGCCCTCGTCCTGGCCGGGGTCATCGGCATCTCGTCGTCGGCCATCGTGACCAAGATCCTGGTCGACACGAAGCGCCTGGCCAGCCCGGAGACCAAGACGATCCTCGGCATCATCGTCGTCGACGACGTCTTCCTCGCCCTCTACCTCGCCGCCCTGCAACCGATCCTGTCGCGCTCGGACAGCCTCGCCGCCGCGGTGCTCGACGGGGGCAAGGCGTTCGGCTTCCTGCTGCTGCTGGCACTCACCGCCCGGTTCGGCACGAAGCTCATCAGCAAGCTGATCCACACCTCGGACGACGAGCTGCTCGTCATCTCCTTCCTCGGCGCCGCCGTGTTCGTGGCGGGGGTCTCCGAGTGGTTCGGGGTCGCGGACGCGATCGGCGCCTTCATGGTGGGCCTGATGCTCGGCAGTACGACGTCGGGCGGGCGCATCCTCAAGCTGGTCCATCCGCTGCGCGACGCCTTCGGGGCGATCTTCTTCTTCGCCTTCGGGCTCTCCATCAACCCCGGCGACCTGCCGGGCGTGATGTGGCCCGTGCTGGCCGCCGTCGCGCTGACCGCGGCGATGAACATCCTCTCCGGCATGGTCTCCGCACGGGTCTACGGCTTCGGCAAGCAAGCCGCGGCGAACATCTCCACCACGCTGACGGCCCGGGGCGAATTCGCGCTGATCCTCGCCACGATGGCCGCCGGCGCGGGGCTGGACGAGCGGCTCCCGCCGTTCATCGCCGGCTACGTACTCGTCCTCGCGGTCCTCTCCCCACTCGCGGCCGGGCGGTCGCACTGGCTGGCCCGCGTCCTGCCCGGCGGGCGGGGCGGCCGGGACAGCGACAGCGACAGCGGCGCCGGGAAACTCGCGGTGCCGGCCTGAGCCGGCGACCGGCATGTCCGGGCCCGGGGTTCCGCCGCGGCCGCACCCGGTCCCCGGACATGCCGACGACCTCGTTCCGGTGATGAACCGATTCCCGTTGACGCACGCCCGGTTCGAAACGGTTTGCGCACGGTTCAGGATGTGCGTGACAACAGCAGCAGCGCCCGGTCGTCGTTGACGTCCTTGGCGCACGCCTCGATCAGATGCCAGGCCGCGCCCTCGAAACCGGTGGCGACATAGCGATCGGCCTCACCGGTGAGCCGGTCGATGCCCTCCGCGATATCGCGGTCGGACGCCTCCACCAGACCGTCCGTGAACAGCATCAGTACGTCGCCGGGGGCCAGCGAGCCCTTCACCGCGTCGAACTGTGCCCCGTCGTACACCCCGAGCAGCGGGCCCTCCGCGGCCTTCTCCTCCCACTGGCCGCTGCCCGAGTGGAGCTGCAGGGCCGGCGGGTGACCCGCCGAGAAGAGTTCGTAGTCGCCCGAATCGAGGTCCAGGACCAGATGGATCGAGGTGGCGAAGCCCTCGTCCCAGTCCTGGCGCAGCAGGTAGCCGTTGGCCGCCGTGAGGAAGCCGTGCGGGGGCAGCGAGCCGAGGAGGCCGCCGAAGGCGCCGGACAGCAGCAGGGCACGGGAGCCCGCGTCCATGCCCTTGCCGGAGACATCGGTGAGTACGGCCTCCAGGGTCCGTCCGCCGTTGGTACGGGCGGCGACGACGAAGTCACCGGAGAAGGACTGGCCGCCCGCCGGGCGCAGCGCCATCTCCCGGTGCCAGCCCTGCGGCAGCCGGGGCAGGGCGCTCTGCACCCTGATGCGTTCGCGCAGGTCGAAGAGCATGGTGCCGCCGCGCCGCCACGGCACACCGACCCTGGCCCGGAACTGGGCGAGGATCAGCCCGAAGAAGCCGCAGGCCGCGACCACCAGGACGATGCCGGGCGTCACCCGGGCCGGGCCGTCCTCGTACGGTCCGAGGCCGAGCGACTCCACGATCAGGGCGGTGGCGGCGGTCGCGTACAGCCCCAGCAGGCTCGCGGGCCGCAGCAGCAGACCGCCGGCGACGATCGGCAGGACGAGCGCGGCCGGTGAGAACCACACCGGGTTGAGCAGCGTGGCGCAGGTGATGGCCGGAATGGTGAGCAGCAGCCCGGCCAGCGCGATCCAGTCCGATCCGTCGCCACGGAAGTAGTCGACACCGGACTTGCGCAGCGCGATGCGTGCCCGGTGCGCCGATTTCCGCAATCGGGCCGGGTACGAGTCTGCTCCTGCGCGTCGGGCCATTGCGGGGACCTTATCCACCCGATGCCCTCCGGTGCAGGGGGACCCCGTGACAATGCGTTCGAAATCGGGTCGACCGGCCGTCGAGCCCCTGATAGGGATGGCCCATGACTACAGAGCTTCGCGTGTTGCGTGCGTCCGAATGGAACGAATGGTTCGAGTGTCTGGAGCTGGCGTTCGGCGGTGTCGCGGAGGCTCCCGAGCAGCGTGAGCTGGACGAGCAACTGACCGAGCCCGAGCGGTCGATCGGGATCTGGGACGGCACCGATGTCGTCGCCACGGCCGGGGCCTTCAGCTTCCGGGTCGCCGTGCCGGGCGGGGCGCTGGTGCCGGCCGCCGGGGTCACGATGGTGAGCGTCGCGTCCACCCACCGCAGGCGTGGGCTGCTGACCTCGATGATGCGCCGGCAGCTCGACGATGTCCGGGCGCTGGGTGAGCCGATCGCCGTCCTGACGGCGTCGGAGCCGGTGATCTACGGCCGGTTCGGATACGGCGCGGCCTCGCGGCAGATGTCTGTGACGATCGACACGGACCGGGTGCGGCTGACGGTGCCGGAGGGCACGGACGAGGTACGGCTGCGTCACGCGAAGCCGGACGAGGCGATGGCCGCGTGCGAGGGCGTGTACGAGCAGCTGGTGGCCGGCCGTCCCGGCACACCGGCCCACGGACCCGGCTGGGAACGGAAGCCGATGGTCGACCCGGTGAGTGCGCGGCAGGGGGGTTCGGCGCAGCAGTGCGTGCTGGCGGAGCAGGACGGGGAGATCGTCGGCTATGTGACGTATCGCATAAAGCCGGAGTGGGAATTGTCCGGGCCCAAGGGCAAGGTGTCGGTGAACGACCTCGCCGCGCTGGACCCGGCGGCGTACGCGGCGTTGTGGCGGTTCGTCTTCGAGATCGATCTGACGTCGACGGTCGAGGCACGGAACCGGCCGGTCGACGACGCCCTGCTGCACCTGGTGTCGGACGTGCGGCGATGCAACATCCGGATCCGGGACTCGCTCCATGTGCGGCTGGTGGAGCTGGGGGCGGCGCTGGAGGCGCGGACGTACCGGGCGCCGCTGGATGTGGTGTTGGAGGTCGAGGACGCGTTCTGCCCCTGGAACGCTGGGCGTTGGCGGCTCACGGCCGACGCGAAGGGGGTGGCGTCGTGTCGGCGGACCGAAGAGGCGGCCGATCTCGCGCTGTCCGTACGGGAGTTGGGCTCGGTGTACCTGGGCGGGGAGTCCCTGAGCGCGTTGGCCCTGGCCGGTCGGGTGCGGGAGCTGCGGGCGGGCGCGCTGGCGGAGGCGTCGACGGCGTTCTCGTCGGACGCCGCGCCGTGGCTGCCCCGGGGTTTCTAGTGCCGTGACCGGCAATGTTTGCCCCATGAAGAGCGTCGTCCGGTGCGTGCGATCGCAAGGCGGCCGGGAGCCCTTGTAGCGGAGCTACCAGGGCTTTTGGCCAACGCGGAAGGGGGTCCCCCCTGGCCCTCAAGGCCTTGGGGGAGTGCGTGCTGGGCGGCGCGACGGGGCAGAGCTTGCCGGGAGGGGCACTAGCAGCGCCGTGGTCGTCCGGCGGCTGCTGCGTCCTTATCCGCCGGACAGGCTGGAATCTTCCGCCGGACGCGCTGGAATCGTCCGGCGGACGGACCTCAGGCACGCTGGCAGCCCGGGCACCAGAAGAGGTTGCGGGCGGCGAGGTCGGCGGTGCGGATCTCGCCGCCGCATATGTGGCAGGCCTGCCGGGCCCTGCGGTACACGTACACCTCGCCGCCGTGGTCGTCGACCCGCGGCGGGCGCCCCATCGCCTCCGGCATGTGCTCGGGGCGGACCGTGTCGATCCGGTTGTTCCGTACGCCCTCGCGCATCAGCTCCACCAGGTCGGCCCAGATCGCGTCCCACTGCGTGCGCGTGAGGTCCTTGCCGAGCCGGTACGGGTCGATGCCGTGCCGGAACAGCGCCTCCGCGCGGTAGACGTTGCCGACCCCCGCGATGACCTTCTGGTCCATCAGCAGGGCCGCGACGGTGCTACGGCTGCGGGAGATCCGCCGCCACGCCCGCTCGCCGTCCTCTTCGGTCCGCAGCGGGTCCGGGCCGAGGCGGTCGTGTATCGCGACCTTCTCGGGGTCGGTGATCAGCGCGCACGTGGTGGGGCCGCGCAGATCCGCGTGGTGGTCCTCGTTCACCAGGCGCAGCCGGACCGTGTCGGTGGGCGGCGGGGCCGGGGTCGTACCGAAGCCCAGCTTGCCGAAGAGGCCCAGGTGGATGTGGACCCAGCCGATGTCCTCGAAACCGAGGAAGAGGTGCTTGCCGTGGGCGTCGACGCCGGTGAACGTCCGGCCGTCGAGCAGCGCGGCGCTGTCGGAGAACTTGCCCTGCGGGCTGCTCACCCGCACCGGCCGCCCGGCGAACCTGTCCCGGTGGTCCGCCGCGAGGCGGTGGATCGTGTGTCCCTCGGGCACGACGGCGACTCTCCTCGGTGAACGGCGGCGCGATGACGCGGTGACGCGACGGCGGGGGAAATGGCTGTGCCGCCGGTAGCACCGGCGGCACGGGAGCGGGTGTCGGTCAGCCCTGCTGCGGGTGGTGGGCCGGGATCGGGGGGAGCTCGCCGGTCGTCTCGTACGCGGTCAGCATCTCGATCCGGCGGGTGTGCCGCTCTTCACCCGAGTACGGCGTGGCGAGGAAGATCTCGACGAACTTGGTGGACTCGTCCACCGAGTGCATCCGGCCACCGATGGCGACCACGTTGGCGTTGTTGTGCTCGCGGCCCAGTGCGGCGGTCTGCTCGCTCCAGGCGAGCGCGGCACGCACGCCCTTGACCTTGTTGGCGGCGATCTGCTCGCCGTTGCCGGAGCCGCCGATCACGATGCCGAGGCTGTCCGGGTCCGCGGCCGTCTTCTCGGCGGCACGCAGGCAGAACGGCGGGTAGTCGTCCTGGGCGTCGTAGATGTGGGGGCCACAGTCGACGGCCTCGTGGCCCTGGGCCGTGAGCCACTCGACGAGGTGGTTCTTGAGTTCATAGCCGGCATGGTCCGAGCCGAGGTACACGCGCATGTCCCGAGTGTGGCACGTGCGTCGCCGGGAAGCCGTCATCGGGGTCGAGGCTCTTTCGTTTGGATCAGGCCGGATCCAAACGAGAGGCCCTAGACCCTCCGGACGGGTCCGCCCCGGCCCGGCGGCGACCGCGTGTGGGCCTGCTGTGCAGGCCCTGTGTGCGCAACGCCACTCAGGCAACGATCCGGCCAAGAATTCGGAATAAAGGGTTCCGGTTCTGCGGTCCGGCGGGCTTCAATGCATCACTCGCTGTCGCACCCCACTGTGGCGGCCGGGCACGCACCGCGTGATCCGAAAACGTAAGGATTCCCTCCATGACGTCGCAGACGACTCTGATCGGGCCGGGCCAACAGCCCGGCAGGCCTGACCGGTCGAACGGGCCGGACGAACCGGGCTCCTCCGACGGACTCCAGGCGGGCCTCAAGAACCGCCACCTCTCGATGATCGCCATCGGCGGTGTGATCGGCGCGGGCCTCTTCGTGGGCTCCGGCGCCGGTATCGCAGCCGCGGGACCGGCCATCCTCCTCTCGTACGCCCTGGTCGGCCTCATGGTCGTCTTCGTGATGCGGATGCTCGGCGAGATGGCCGCCGCCCGTCCCAGCTCGGGCTCCTTCTCCGCCTACGCCGACCAGGCGCTGGGCCGCTGGGCCGGTTTCTCGATCGGCTGGTTGTACTGGTTCTTCTGGGTCGTGGTGCTCGCCGTCGAAGCCACGGCGGGCGCCAAGATCCTGGAGGGCTGGGTGCCGGGCGTCCCGCAGTGGGCGTGGGCACTGATCGTGATGCTGGTGCTCACCGCGACGAACCTGGTCTCGGTCGGGTCGTACGGCGAGTTCGAGTTCTGGTTCGCCGGGATCAAGGTCGTGGCCATCGCGGCGTTCGTGGTCGTCGGACTGCTCGCCGTCTTCGGGCTGCTGCCCGGCTCGGACAATCCCGGCGCGGGACTCGCGCATCTCACCGACACCGGCGGATTCTTCCCCAAGGGACCCGGCGCCATCCTCACCGGCGTACTGATGGTCGTCTTCTCCTTCATGGGCAGCGAGATCGTCACGCTGGCGGCCGGCGAGTCCGAGAACCCGCAGCGCGCCGTCCAGAAGGCCACCAACAGCGTGATCTGGCGGATCGCCGTCTTCTACCTGGGCTCGATCTTCGTCGTCCTCACCCTGCTGCCGTGGAACGACAAGTCGATCGTGCAGGAGGGCGGCAGCTACGTCGCCGCCCTCAACTCCATCGGCATTCCGCACGCCGGTCAGGTGATGAACGTCATCGTCCTCACCGCCGTGCTGTCCTGCCTCAACTCCGGCCTCTACACCGCCTCCCGGATGGCCTTCTCGCTCGGCGACCGCGGGGACGCGCCGAAGGTGTTCGCCCGGGTGAACAAGCGGGGCGTGCCGCAGGCGGCCATCCTGTCGTCCGTCGTGTTCGGCTTCGTCGCCGTGTTCTTCAACTACCGGTGGCCCGACACCGTCTTCCAGTTCCTGCTGAACTCCTCCGGTGCGGTCGCCCTGTTCGTCTGGCTGGTCATCTGCTTCACACAGCTGCGGATGCGGGGCATGATCCTGCGCGAGCAGCCGGAGAAGCTGGTCGTACGGATGTGGCTCTTCCCGTACCTGACCTGGGCGACCATCGCGATGATCTCGTTCGTTCTCGTCTACATGCTGACCGACGACGACGGACGTCAGCAGGTGCTGCTCTCGCTGCTCGTCGCGGCGCTGGTGGTGGCGGTCTCGCTGGTGCGTGAGGTGCGTCAGCGGAAGGTCCGCGCCTGAGGCCATCGGCCGCCACACGGCGCACGGACGCGGAAGAGGCTCGCCGGTCGGTTTCACGACCCGGCGAGCCGCTTGGGAGGCAGTCGCGGGCGGGGGGACGGCCTCAGCCGCGACGGCCGCTGTGGGTGCAGGTCGCGGGGCGC
>NZ_JBHVFF010000281.1:0-11268 GCF_042801895.1 Streptomyces sp. NPDC057543
CCGAGGACGAGCGGAGCGACGCCCTCGCCCGCTTCCGTACCTTCGGGGACCTTCGGGCCGCCGCGGAGGCGGAACTGGTCATCGAGGTCGTGCCCGAGTCGTACGAGATCAAGCAGCAGGTCTTCCGGGAGCTCGACGCGATCGTCTCCCCCACGGCGATCCTGGCGACCGGCACCAACGCCCTGTCGGTGACCCGGCTGGCCGCCGAGTCGCTGCGCCCCGAGCGCGTGCTCGGCCTGCACTTCTTCAACCCGGCGCCCGCGATGAAGCTGGTCGAGGTGGTCTCCTCGGTGCTGACCGCGCCGCCGGCCGTCGAGGCAGTCACCGCGCTCGCCCGCAGCCTGGGCAAGGAACCGGTCGCGGTCGGCGACCGGCCGGGTTTCGTCGCCGACGGGCTGCTGTTCGGGTACCTCAACCAGGCCGCCGCGATGTATGAGGCGAACTACGCCTCCCGTGAGGACATCGACGCGGCGATGAAGCTGGGCTGCGGCCTGCCGATGGGCCCGCTCGCCCTGCTCGACCTGATCGGGATCGACACGGCCCGCACCGTCCTGGAGGCGATGTACTCCGCGTCGCAGGACCGGCTGCATGCCCCGGCCCCCGTCCTCAGGCAGCTCAGCGAGGCGGGGCTGACCGGCCGCAAGTCGGGCCGCGGCTTCTACACGTACGCGGAGTCCGGCAGCCAGACCGTGGTGCCGGACGCGCTCACCCCGCAGGCCGGCGCGTCCGCGGTGGCCGGGCGCACGGTGCGGTCGGTGGGTGTCGCGGGCTCGGGGACGATGGCCTCGGGGATCGCCGAGGTCTTCGCGAAGGCCGGCTACGACGTGGTGCTCGCCGCCCGCAGCCAGGAGAAGGCGGACGCGGCGAAGGGCCGGATCGCCAAGTCCCTGGAGCGTTCCGTCACCAAGGGGCGGCTGACCGCCGAGGCCCGGGACGAGGCCCTGGGCCGGATCACCGCGGCCGGTTCGCCGGACGCCTTCGCCGATGTCGATCTCGCGGTCGAGGCGGTGGCCGAGGACCTGGCGGTCAAGCAGCAGCTGTTCGGGATGCTGGACAAGGTCTGCAAACCGGGCGCGGTGCTCGCCACCACGACCTCGTCGCTGCCGGTCGTGGCGATCGCCCGGGCCACCTCGCGTCCGCAGGACGTCGTCGGGATGCACTTCTTCAACCCGGCGCCCGCGATGAAGCTGGTCGAGGTGGTCCGCACGGTGCTCACCGCGGACGATGCCCACGCCACGGTCCGCGAGGTGTGCGTCAAGGTCCGCAAGCACCCGGTGGACTGCGGGGACCGGGCCGGCTTCATCGTGAACGCGCTGCTGTTCCCGTACCTCAACAACGCGATCAAGATGGTCGAGGAGCACTACGCGAGCCTCGACGACATCGACGCCGCGATGAAGCTGGGCGGCGGCTATCCGATGGGCCCGTTCGAACTCCTCGACGTCGTCGGACTCGATGTCTCGCTCGCCATCGAGAAGGTGCTGCACGGCGAGTTCCGCGACCCGGGCCTGGCCCCGGCGCCGCTGCTGGAGCATCTGGTGGCCGCCGGCTGCCTCGGTCGCAAGACGGGGCGCGGCTTCCGCGAATATGCCCGGCGCTGAGAGGGCCCGGCAGTGGGCGGCGCGGACGGGGCTGGGGCGCGCGCATCGCAAGGCGGAGGATTGAGGCATGGCGAATGGGGCCTCCCCTGCTCGAGCGAAGCCGAGAGCTCGGGGAACATGGTGATGGACGACAACGCCGCGAGGCGCGCGCCCCAGCCCCGCGACGCCGCGAAGCCCACTGCCGGCCCCGCTGAGCCGGGGGCCGGGTGGGGAGGACTGCTCGATCCGTCGGGTGGCCCGCCCCCACAGGCGCGTTCCCCTGCACCGATGCAGTACGTTCACACCATGTCCCAGCCCGCCAGGTCCCCCCGTGTCTCCGCCGCGCCCGACCCCCAGGAGAGTGCCGCAGGCACCCGCGCCGCCGCTCAACGGCTCAAAATGCGCCGTGAACTGGCCGCCGCGGCGATGGAACTCTTCGCCACGAAGGGCTACGAGGCGACGACGGTCGACGAGATCGCGGGCACCGCCGGCGTCGCCCGACGGACCTTCTTCCGGCACTTCCGTTCCAAGGAAGAGGCGATCTTCCCGGACCACGACGACACCCTCGTCAGGGCCGAGGCCGTCCTCAACGCCGCCCCCGCGCACGAGCACCCCCTCGACACCGTCTGCCGCGGCATCAAGGAAGTCATGAAGATGTACGCGGCGAAGCCGGCGGTCTCCGTGGCCCGCTACAAGCTGACCCGCGAGGTCCCGACCCTGCGCGAGGCGGAGATCGCCTCGGTGGCCCGCTACGAGCGGCTGTTCACGCGCTACTTGCTGGGCCATTTCGACGAGCGCGACCACCACGTCGGCAACGACGACCCGCTGCTCGCGGAGGTCGCCGCGTCCGCCGTCGTCACCGCGCACAACCATGTGCTGCGCCGCTGGCTGCGGGCGGGCGGCGAGGGCGATGTGGAGGCCCAGCTCGACCACGCTTTCTCGATCGTCCGCGACACGTTCGGCACCGGCATCGGCGCGGGCCGGATCGCGGGCGCCGAACCCGCGAAGCAGCCGGCCGCTTCGGTGACGTCCCAGGGCGAGGTGCTGGTCACGGTGGCGCGGACGGACGCGCCGCTCGACGAAGTGATGCGCACGATCCAGCAGGCGCTCAAGGACCGCTGACCGGGGGCGGGACGGCCCCCCGCCCCGCCCCACCCCGGAAACCGGGTTGCCACGCCATGGCCGGGGACGAGCCGGTGAGCGCGGCACGGATGGAACTGCACCCCGGCTTCGCGCGGCTGTGGGGCAGCGGGACGGTCCCCGCATGACGCGGGAAGGGAATCCACCGGGCCCTGGTCGCCCACCGCGCCCGGATCGCGGCGGAGCGCGGCTACCGCTACCTTCAGGTCGACGCCTCCGACCAGAGCTGCCCGATCCTTCAGCGCCTCGGATTCCTCACCCTGAGCACCACGACTCCGTATGTGTACCGGCCCTCGCGCTGACCACTCCCGGCGGGACGGAACCGCGTGGAACACCGCCCATCCCGCTCATGCGTGACCGGCGGGTGACAAGTGAGAGAAATTGTTGGCACCGAGTGCCTTGCCAGGTGTCACGGAGTGCCATACGTTGAAGTTGTCCGGGCGGCCGGCGTGCCGAGACCTCACGTACGCCGGCTGTCCCCGCAAGCCAGGTGCCTGCGCGCCCGGACGCCTGCGTCACAGGCAAACCCTTCTGCTCCACAGAGCAAGCCGAAGCCGTACCAGCCGAACCGACGGCAGCACCTCCACACCACACAGCTCCCCCCGCTGCTCGCAGGGACCCTCAAACGCTCCCTCAGCGCCCCCCATCCGCCGGAGGCACACCGTGAAGGAAATCCTGGACGCGATCCAATCGCAGGACAGTACGGCCGCGGACTTCGCGGCCCTGTCCATCCCTGAGTCGTACCGCGCGGTGACCGTGCACAAGGACGAGACGGAGATGTTCGCCGGGCTCGCCACCCGCGACAAGGACCCCCGCAAGTCGCTGCACCTGGACGAGGTCCCGGTGCCCGAAATCGGCCCCGGTGAGGCACTAGTCGCCGTCATGGCGAGCTCGGTGAACTACAACTCCGTGTGGACCTCGATCTTCGAGCCGATGTCCACCTTCGGCTTCCTGGAGCGCTACGGAAAGCTCAGCGAGCTCACCAGGCGCCACGACCTGCCGTACCACGTCATCGGCTCCGACCTGGCGGGTGTCGTCCTGCGTACCGGCCCCGGCGTCAACGCCTGGCACCCCGGCGACCAGGTCGTCGCACACTGTCTCTCGGTCGAACTGGAGTCCTCGGACGGCCACAACGACACGATGCTCGACCCCGAGCAGCGCATCTGGGGCTTCGAGACCAACTTCGGCGGTCTGGCAGAGATCGCACTTGTCAAGTCCAACCAGCTGATGCCGAAGCCGCAGCACCTCAGCTGGGAGGAGGCCGCCGCTCCGGGCCTGGTCAACTCCACCGCGTACCGCCAGCTCGTCTCACGCAACGGCGCCGGCATGAAGCAGGGCGACAATGTGCTGATCTGGGGCGCCAGCGGCGGACTCGGTTCGTACGCCACGCAGTTCGCGCTGGCCGGTGGCGCCAACCCGATCTGCATCGTCTCCAGCGAGCAGAAGGCGGACATCTGCCGGAAGATGGGAGCCGAGGCGATCATCGACCGCAACGCCGAGGGCTACAAGTTCTGGAAGGACGAGCACCACCAGGACCCGCGCGAGTGGAAGCGGTTCGGCAAGCGCATCCGCGAACTGACCGGCGGCGAGGACGTGGACATCGTCTTCGAGCATCCGGGCCGCGAGACGTTCGGCGCCTCGGTGTACGTGACCCGCAAGGGCGGCACGATCGTCACCTGCGCGTCGACGTCCGGCTACAACCACGAGTACGACAACCGCTACCTGTGGATGTCGCTCAAGAAGATCGTGGGCTCGCACTTCGCCAACTACCGCGAGGCGTGGGAGGCCAACCGCCTGGTGGCCAAGGGCAAGATCCATCCGACGCTGTCGAAGGTCTACTCCCTGGAGGAGACCGGCCAGGCCGCGTACGACGTCCACCGCAACCTCCACCAGGGCAAGGTCGGCGTGCTGGCACTCGCCCCCCGCGAAGGTCTGGGGGTGCGCAACGAGGAGCTGCGCGAGCAGCACATCGACGCGATCAACCTGTTCCGTGACGCGTCAGCGGAGGGGACCGACAAGCACAGCCGGGACGCGTCAGCGGAGCGGACCGACAAGCACAGCCGTGACGCGTCAGCGGAGCGGACCGACAAGCACAGCCGGGATGTCTGACATGAGTGGCCGTCAGAAGGACCGTCCCTGGCTCATGCGGACGTACGCCGGTCACTCGACCGCCGAGGCGTCCAACGAGCTCTACCGGCGCAACCTCGCCAAGGGTCAGACCGGCCTGTCCGTCGCCTTCGACCTGCCGACGCAGACCGGGTACGACCCCGACCACGTCCTCGCCCGCGGCGAGGTCGGCCGGGTCGGCGTGCCCGTGTCGCACCTCGGTGACATGCGCCGGCTGTTCCAGGACATACCCCTGGAGCAGATGAACACCTCGATGACGATCAACGCCACCGCGATGTGGCTGTTGGCGCTCTACCAGGTGGTCGCCGAGGAGCAGGGCGCCGATCCCACGAAGCTCCAGGGCACCACACAGAACGACATCGTCAAGGAGTACCTCTCGCGCGGGACGCACGTCTTCCCGCCCGGCCCTTCGCTCCGGCTGACCACCGACATGATCACGTACACGGTCAACCGCATCCCGAAGTGGAACCCGATCAACATCTGCAGCTACCACCTGCAGGAGGCGGGAGCCACTCCGGTCCAGGAGATCGCGTACGCCATGTCGACGGCCATTGCGGTCCTGGACGCCGTACGGGAATCCGGCCAGGTGCCCGAGGAGAAGTTCGGCGACGTGGTCGCACGGATCTCCTTCTTCGTGAACGCGGGCGTCCGCTTCGTCGAGGAGATGTGCAAGATGCGCGCCTTCGGGCGCATCTGGGACCAGGTCACTCGTGAGCGGTACGGCATCGCCGATGCCAAGCAGCGCCGCTTCCGCTACGGCGTCCAGGTCAATTCGCTCGGTCTGACCGAGGCGCAGCCGGAGAACAACGTCCAGCGCATCGTCCTGGAGATGCTGGCCGTCACCCTGTCCAAGGACGCCCGCGCCCGGGCCGTCCAGCTGCCCGCCTGGAACGAGGCTCTGGGGCTCCCCCGGCCGTGGGACCAGCAGTGGTCGCTCCGTATCCAACAGGTCCTCGCCCACGAGAGCGATCTGCTGGAGTACGAGGACATCTTCACAGGCTCGCATGTCGTCGAGGCCAAGGTGGACGAGCTGGTCACCGAGTCGCTCGCCGAGATCGGCCGGATCCAGGAGATGGGCGGCGCCATGGCGGCCGTCGAGTCCGGCTATCTGAAGTCCGAGCTGGTCTCCTCGCACGCGGCCCGCCGGGCCCGGATCGAGGGCGGCGAGGAGAAGATCGTCGGCGTCAACATCTACGAGACGACGGAATCGAATCCGCTCACCGCGGACCTCGACGAGGCCATCATGACCGTCGATCCCGCCAATGAGGCCAGGGTCGTCACGGCCCTGGCCGCGTGGCGCGACAACCGTGACGAGGGCCGTGCCACCGATGCGCTGGCCGCGCTGAAGAAGGCCGCCGCGGGCACCGAGAACCTGATGGAGGCGACCGTGGAGTGCGCTCGCGCGAGTGTCACCACCGGCGAGTGGTCCTGGGCGCTGCGCGATGTCTTCGGCGAGTTCCGGGCTCCGACGGGCGTCTCGTCGGCCCCGGTCGCGGTGACCGCGGAGGCCGGCACTCCGCTCGCTCTGGTCCGCGAGAAGGTCGCCCGGACCGCGGCCGACCTGGGCGCCGGGCGGCTGCGGCTGCTGGTCGGCAAGCCGGGCCTGGACGGGCACTCCAACGGCGCCGAACAGATCGCCGTACGGGCCAGGGACGCCGGCTTCGAGGTCGTCTACCAGGGGATCAGGCTGACCCCCGAGCAGATCGTCTCGGCCGCCCTCGCCGAGGACGTGCACTGCGTCGGCCTGTCGATCCTGTCCGGTTCGCACGCCGAACTCGTCCCCGACGTACTCACCCGCCTGCGCGAGGCGGGCGCCGCCGACATTCCGGTGATCGCGGGCGGGATCATTCCGCCCGCCGATGCCGCGGCCCTGATCGGGGCCGGTGTCGCCGCCGTATTCACCCCGAAGGATTTCGGTATCACGGAGATCATCGGCCGTATCGTCGACGAGATCCGGAAAGCGAACAAGCTCGACCCCCTGGAGGTCCCCGCATGACTGCCGTCAACCGCCTGCGTCCGCGCCGCTCGTGCCTGGCCGTGCCCGGCTCGAACCCGCGGTTCCTGGAGAAGGCCCAGGGCCTCCCGGCCGACCAGGTCTTCCTCGACCTGGAGGACGCCTGCGCGCCGCTCGCCAAGGAGAGCGCCCGGCACACCATCGTCGACGCGCTGAACAACGGCGACTGGACGGGCAAGACCCGGGTCGTGCGGGTCAACGACTGGACGACGCACTGGACGTACCGCGATGTCATCACGGTCGTCGAGGGCGCCGGCCAGAACCTCGACTGCATCATGCTGCCGAAGGTCCAGGACGCCCAGCAGGTGGTCGCCCTGGACCTGCTGCTGACCCAGATCGAGAAGACGATGGGCTTCGAGGTCGGCAGGATCGGCATCGAGGCGCAGATCGAGAACGCCAAGGGCCTGGTGAACATCGACGACATCGCCGCCGCCTCGCCCCGCCTGGAGACCCTGATCTTCGGCCCGGCCGACTTCATGGCGTCGATCAATATGAAGACCCTGGTCGTCGGTCAGCAGCCGCCCGGGTACGGCGCGGACGCGTACCACTACATCCTGATGCGCATTCTGATGGCGGCCCGTACGCACGACCTCCAGGCGATCGACGGCCCCTTCCTGCAGATCCGCGACGTGGACGCGTACCGCGAGGTCGCGGGCCGTGCGGCGGCGCTCGGCTTCGACGGCAAGTGGGTGCTGCACCCCGGTCAGGTCGACGCGGCCAACGAGGTGTTCTCGCCCTCGCAGGAGGACTACGACCACGCCGAGCTGATCCTCGACGCGTACGAGTGGTGCACCTCCGAGGAAGGCGGCAAGAAAGGCTCGGCGATGCTCGGCGACGAGATGATCGACGAGGCGAGCCGCAAGATGGCCCTCGTCATCGCGGGCAAGGGCCGCGCGGCCGGCATGCAGCGCACCTCCAAGTTCGAAGCGCCGGAGGCCTGATCATGCAGTTCGGGCGCACCTATGAGGAGTTCGAGGTCGGTGCAATCTACAAGCACTGGCCCGGGAAGACGGTCACGGAGTACGACGACCACCTCTTCTGCCTACTGACCATGAATCATCACCCGCTGCACATGGACAGCAACTACGCGGAGAAGACCACCGATTTCGGCAAGAACGTTGTAGTCGGCAACTACATCTACTCGCTACTGCTCGGCATGTCCGTGCCGGACGTCTCCGGAAAGGCGATCGCCAACCTGGAGGTCGAGTCGCTGAAGCATGTCGCGCCGACGTTCCACGGCGACACGATCTACGGCGAGACGACCGTTCTCGACAAGACTCCGTCAAAATCCAAGAGCGACCGTGGGATCGTCCACGTCGAGACCAAGGGCTACAAGCAGGACGGGACGCTCGTCTGCGTCTTCCGGCGCAAAGTGATGGTCCCCACCGAGACGTACATCAAGGAGCGCGGCGGGGAGCAGCCCGGCCGCCCCGAGCTGAACCAGCCTTCGCAGAAGAACGTGGAGAAGTAGCCATGACGCGACTTGCCCAGACTGCCGACCTCAATGATGTCCAGCAGGAAATCCTCTCCACGGTCCGGGATTTCGTCGACAAGGAGATCATTCCGGTCGCAAACCAGCTGGAGCACCGTGACGAGTACCCGACGGAGATCGTCGAGGGACTCAAGGAACTCGGCCTGTTCGGGCTGATGATTCCCGAGGAGTACGGAGGGCTGGGTGAGTCGCTTCTCACATATGCGCTGTGCGTGGAGGAAATCGCGCGCGGCTGGATGAGCGTGTCGGGAATCATCAATACGCACTTCATCGTGGCGTACATGCTCAAGCAGCACGGCACCCAGGAGCAGAAGGATACGTTCCTGCCGCGGATGGCACTGGGCGAGGTCCGGGGCGCCTTCTCGATGTCCGAGCCGGCGCTGGGCTCGGACGTCTCGGCCATCAGCTCCAAGGGCGTCAGGGACGGCGAGGAGTACGTCCTGAACGGCCAGAAGATGTGGCTGACGAACGGCGGTACGTCCTCGCTCGTCGCCATCCTGTGCCGGAGTGACGAAGGCCACCCCGAGGGGACCGCTCCGCACAAGTCGATGACGACGTTCCTGGTGGAGAAGGAGCCCGGTTTCGGTGAGGTCCGGCCCGGCCTCACCATTCCCGGCAAAATCGACAAAATGGGCTATAAGGGCGTGGATACGACCGAACTCATCATGGACGGACTACGTATTCCAGCCAATCGCGTACTGGGCGGCACCACCGGCCAAGGGTTTTACCAAATGATGGACGGCGTCGAGGTCGGCCGGGTAAATGTGGCCGCGCGTGGCTGCGGCGTCGCTCAGCGTGCATTCGAACTGGGCATTTCCTATGCCCAACAGCGCGAGACCTTCGGAAAGCCGATCGCCCAGCACCAGGCGATCCAGTTCAAGCTGGCCGAAATGGCCACCAAGGTCGAGGCCGCCCATGCAATGATGGTAAATGCAGCGCGCAAAAAGGACTCCGGGGAACGAAATGACTTGGAGGCAGGGATGGCGAAGTACCTCGCCTCCGAGTACTGCAAGGAAGTCGTCGAGGACGCCTTCCGGATCCACGGCGGCTACGGCTTCTCCAAGGAGTACGAGATCGAGCGCCTCTACCGGGAGGCCCCGATGCTGTTGATCGGTGAAGGTACCGCCGAGATCCAGAAAATGATCATTGGGCGCCGACTCCTGGAGGAGTACCGGTTCCAGGGTTGATTGCCCCTTTCAGGCCGATTTGGCCGCGAAGAAGATCACACCCTGTCATCCTCGGCCGGTGCCTTCAAGCCGTCCGACTCGGCTGCTGGCTTGCCCAGTTGCGGGCGGCAACCGCTAACATCGCCGGAAAAGCCGCCGTCCCCCGTTGCCAGCGCGGCATCATCCGCTACGAAGGTCATCCATGCCCGACAGCCAAACCTCTGCACCACGCGGCGGAGTCCGCCTTGCGCGCGGAGCTTCGCCGTGGCTCCTGCCGACCGTCGCCACCGCGGCACTCAGCCTCGCCCGGGCCCGCAAGTCCGGACGCTGGGCGGCGGTGGCCGTGCCCACCACCGCGCTCGCGGCGGGCATGCTGTGGTTCTTCCGCGACCCCGAGCGCGAGATCGCCCAGGGCCGGGTCATCTCACCGGCCGACGGTGTGGTGCAGAGCATCATGCCGTGGAAGGACGGGCGTACCCGCGTCGCGATCTTCATGAGCCCGCTGAATGTCCACGTCAACCGTGCGCCTCTGGCCGGAACGGTGACCTCGGTCGAGCACGTCCCCGGTGGGTTCGTTCCGGCGTTCAACAAGGAGAGCGAGAACAACGAGCGCGTTGTCTGGCACTTCGACACCGAACTCGGCGACATCGAGATGGTGCAGATCGCGGGTGCGGTCGCACGTCGTATCGTCCCCTACATCCCGCAGGGCACGAAGGTGGAGCAGGGCGAGCGCATCGGCCTGATCCGCTTCGGCTCCCGGGTCGACATCTACCTTCCGGAAGGTATCGATGTCGCGGTCGAGGTCGGCCAGGCCACCACCGCGGGGGTGACTCGAATTGACCGTGATTGATCCTGAGACCCAGGCCGGCTGGGTGCCCGAGGCGGAGTCCGAGGAGGATGCCGGCGAGGACATGCCGCTCTCTCTGCGGCTGTCGATAGCGGACACCCTCACTCTCGGCAACGCCACGTGCGGTTTCATGGCGGTGTACTTCACCACCACCGGAATCCTCATCCCGCACCTCACGGGCAGCGACGAGAGCGGCATGGCCCGGCACTCCGCGGCCACCGCCGTGATCCTCATGCTGTTGGCCGCGGTGTTCGACCTCTTCGACGGGCTCGTGGCCCGCAAGCTGCGCTCCTCGCCGATGGGCGCCGAGCTGGACAACCTCTCGGACCTGATCAGCTTCGGGCTCGCCCCGGCGTACTTCGTCCTCGTCTACGGCATGGTCGCGGACGACGCACACCAGCGGGTGTCGGCGCTGGCGGCGATCGTGGTGCTGCTGGCGGTGGTGCTCAGGCTTGCCAGATTCTCCTGCGTGACCATGAAGGACGGCATGTTCCAGGGCATGCCGAGCCCCTTCGGAGCGCTCACGGTCGTCTCGATCGTGCTCCTGGAGCTGCCGTTCGTACCGACGCTGCTCGCGATCGTCGGAGTGGCGTGGCTGATGGTCAGCCGGGTCGAGTACCCGAAACCGCGAGGCGTTCTCGCGGTGGCGATGCTCAGCTGGATCGTGGCCGCGATGGGACTCCTCGCCGCGTGGGCATTCGATGCCCCCGGCGGTCAGCTGCTCCTCCAGACCGGCTGTGCACTGCAGGTGGTCCTGGGAGCGGTCATCCCGCTCTTCGCGACGGCCCGGCGGGTGAACACCTTCCGCGGCAACCGGCGCGAGGCCCGGGCGACCCAGCTGCCGTAGGGCCGGAACAACAGGCAGAACACACAAGAGGGCCCCGGGTGCTCCCCAGCACCCGGGG
>NZ_JBHVFF010000282.1:0-11263 GCF_042801895.1 Streptomyces sp. NPDC057543
CTGCTTTCCAGTTCTTCGCTTTCGCGTTTCCCTTTCCGGCGGTTCCAACCTTACCAGACTCTTTTTCGTTCCGTTTCCGGTTCGAATTTGAATTCTGGCGGCCTTTGGAATGGCCCTGCCTTTCGGCATGTCCACTACGTTAACCGATTCTTCTGGCGGCTCATAATCGAGTCGATGGGGTCGAATTGCGGCATGCCGAATTCTCACCCGCCAGGGTGATTCGTAAGTAGTGGTTGGTCGCTTCCGGATGCTCGGGGCGGTCCGATGGACCGTACCGACAGCAGTACCCGTTTCAAGCGGCTCGAGCTACCTTAGGCGGCCCCCGAGGGGGAGTCAAGTTGCGCGGCGGCGGGGCGCATGGGCCTTGTAGGGGCTCACTGTGGGGTCTCCGTCGATCCAGAAGCGCCAGGGATGTACGGATCCGTCGCCGCCCACCCCGGTGCGCGGGCCGCTGCGTACCTGGTCGCGGGGTGGTGGAGTGCCGTGCAGTACGACCAGCGGGGCGCCGGGGTGGGCAATGGTGTCGGTGCCGTTGAGTGCGCGGTCGATGTCGAGGGCGGTGGCCAATCGCGCCGGGCCTTTGGCCAGTTCCTTGTCGTTGCGGGCCGAGATTCGACGTTTGCGAGCGAGGTCTGCGCCGACCCGGATGTCGCCGGCGCGGAGCAGAACACCGCTTGCCTTGCCCTCCGGGCCGCACACCAGGTTGAGGCAGTGCCACATGCCGTAGGTGAAGTAGACGTACGCGTGGCCGGGTGGTCCGTACATGACGCTGTTGCGTCGGGTGCGGCCTCTGAACGCGTGCGATCCGGGGTCGATCTCGCCGGCGTAGGCCTCCACCTCGGTGAGGCGGAGTTCGATGGGGCCATCGGGAGTGGTGCGTACCAGGGTCCGGCCCAGGAGGTCGGGTGCCACCTCCAGTACGGGGCGGTCGAAGAAGTCGCGTGTCAGTGGAGTACGGTCCGGGCCCTCGATCATGGCCTTCGAGGGTACCGGGAACCGTCTACGGCCGTGGCGCGTATCTAGGGGTCAGGACCAAGGAGGAGTAAACATGGGCTTCAAGCGGCTGCTCGCGAGCATGGGTGCCGGTGGTGCTTCGGTGGAGACCGAGCTGACCGAACTCAATGTCGTGCCGGGTGGGGTCGTCCAGGGCGAGGTGCGGATCCAGGGTGGATCCGTGGATCAGCAGATCGAGGGGCTCTCCGTCGGTCTGCAGGCCCGGGTCGAGGTCGAGGGCCAGGACACGGAGACCAAGCAGGACATCGAGTTCACCAAGCTTCGGCTCGGTGGCGCGTTCGAGGCGCGGGCCGGTGCCGTGCACGTCGTACCCTTCGGGCTCGAAATTCCTTGGGAGACGCCGATCACGATGTTCGCCGGTCAGCATCTGCACGGCATGAACATCGGTGTGACCACGGAACTGGAGATCGCGCGTGCGCTGGACTCGGGCGACCTGGACCCGATCAACGTGCACCCGCTGCCGGCCCAGCAGGCCATCCTCGACGCTTTCGGGCAGCTCGGTTTCGGCTTCCGCAGTGCGGACATGGAGCGCGGCCACATTCGCGGGACGCGCCAGCGGCTGCCGTTCTACCAGGAGATCGAGTTCTTCCCGCCGCAGCAGTACCGCGGGCTGAACCAGGTGGAGCTGACGTTCGTCGCGGACGACCGCGAGATGGACGTCGTCCTGGAGATGGACAAGAAGCCGGGGCTCTTCAGCGAGGGCAGCGACTCGTACCGCGCGTTCAAAGTCGGGCTGAACGACTTCCACGGGACCGACTGGGCGGCGTACCTCAACCAGTGGCTCGCCCAGGTCGGCGGTCGGCGCAACTGGCTCTAGGGTCGGGCGGAAGACCTGCTGACAGCAGGAGAGCGATCAGGAGAGGTGCTGACGTGACCGAGCAGAAGAGGGCGCCGCTGCCGCACGACTTCCACCCCGAGGTGCCGTCGTTCACGGTGGTGAGCGAGGATCTCGCCCCCGGGGCCGTGCTGGCGGACACCCAGGTGTTCGCGGCCGGGAACACGTCGCCGCAGCTGCGGTGGGAGGGGTTCCCGGACCGCGCCAAGAGTTTCGCCGTGACGTGTTTCGATCCCGATGCTCCGACGGGCAGCGGATTCTGGCACTGGGTGGTCTTCGACATCCCGGCGTCGGTCACGGAGCTGCCGGCCGGTGCGGGCAGTGGGAAGTTCGAGGGGCTGCCCGCGGGCGCCGTACAGGTCCGTAACGACTACGGGTCGAAGGAATTCGGCGGTGCCGCTCCGCCCGCCGGGGAGAAGCACCGCTACGTCTTCACCGTGTACGCGGTGGACACCGAGAAGCTGGGGGTCGACAGCGATGCGTCGCCCGCGGTCGTCGGATTCAACCTTCGGTTCCACACGCTGGGCCGTGCTCAGCTGATCGGCGAGTACACGGGTCCTGCCTAAGGGCTGTCCCGTAATCCCTGGTGGATCAGCGCGCGGCGTCAGATGCGGTGCATCGCAAGGCGGAGGGGCGCTCGCATACTGGCTGTATTCGGGCGTTCCGACAACGCGGCGAGGTGCCGTAGCTGTCGTCGCGCGCCCGCCAGGGATGACGGGACAGCCCTCAGCAACCGGTGAGCCGAGAGTTCGCTTGCTGTTTGCCCTGTCCTGGTCTTGGAGAGACCGGGACAGGGCATTTTTTATTGCGTTGTCCATCACGGCCTGCCCAGCCAGAGTTGATCCGGGCCTGCCAGGGAGCGGGTGGCACACGGGAGGTGGGCGAGATGCGGGACACGCTGGTACTGAATGCGAGCTTCGAGCCGCTGTCGACGGTGACACTGAACCGTGCGGTGGTGCTGATTCTGCAGGACAAGGCCGTAGTCGAGCAGTCACACCCCGATCTCCGTATGCGTGGCGCCGCCGTCGACATTCCGGTGCCCCGGGTGATCAGGCTCTGCCGGTACGTACGGGTGCCGTTCCGAAGACAGGCCCCGTGGTCCAGAAGGGGCGTGCTGATACGGGACCAGCACCGGTGCGCGTACTGCGGGCGGCGGGCGAGCACCGTCGACCATGTGGTGCCGCGTGCCCAAGGCGGGCAGGACACCTGGCTCAACACGGTGGCGTCCTGTGCGGAGGACAATCACCGCAAGGCGGCCCGGACGCCGGAGCAGGCGGGGATGCCGTTGCTGCGGCAGCCGTTCGTGCCGTCTCCGGCGGAGGCGATGCTGCTGGCGCTGGGGGCCGGTGAGCGGTCGGCGCTGCCGGAGTGGCTGGACCGCACCGCGGCGTAGTCGGCGTGGTGTGTGCGTGATCGGCGTACGCATGTTGTCGTACCGGAAGCCCGTCTCCTGTGGGGGCGGGCTTCCGTGTGTCAGCGGAGCAGCAGCTGGACGATGGCGACCGTGCCGACGGCGACGATGAGGACGCGCAGGACGGTGGGGCTGAGGCGGCGGCCGACCTTGGCTCCGATCTGGCCGCCGATTGCCGAGCCGACCGCGATGAGTACGACGGCCGTCCAGTCGAAGTCCGCGGCGAAGAGGAAGAAGATCGCGGCGACGCTGTTGACGATGGCGGCCAGGACGTTCTTGACGGCGTTGAGTCGCTGCATCGTGTCGTCGAGCAGCATGCCCATGAGGGAGAGGTAGATGATCCCTTGGGCGGCGGTGAAGTAGCCGCCGTAGACGCTGGCGAGCATCAGTCCGACGAAGAGGAGCGGGCCGCCGTCGGGGCGTGCGGGGGTGGCGTCTTGCTCGCGTCGGCGCTGTACCGCTTTGCTGATGCGGGGTTGCAGGATGACCAGGACGAGGGCCAGGGCCACCAGGATCGGGACGATCGTCTCGAAGGCCGTGGAGGGCAGGGTCAGCAGAAGGGCGGCGCCGGTGAGGCCGCCGATCAGGGCGCCGACGGCGAACTTGAGGACGCGGCGGCCCTGCCCCGCCAGTTCGGCGCGGTAGCCGATGGCGCCGCTGACGGAGCCGGGGATCAGACCGAGGCCGTTGGAGACGGTGGCGGTGACCGGGGGGAGGCCAGTGGCGAGCAGCACCGGGAAGGTGATCAGCGTTCCCGATCCGACGATCGTGTTGATCGTGCCGGCGCTTATGCCGGCGGTGAAGACGGCAAGCATCTCCCAGGTGGTCATGGCGAATCCCCCGTACATGATCGGTGGTTGGTGCACTGATCATGCACGAGGGCGTGTACGCGTCAGTCGACCGGGGGCTGCTCCCGGCGTTCCTTGCCGGTGTCGAATCCGGGGACGCCGTTGCCGAGGTTGCCGAAGGCTCCGCTGAGGCCCTTGAGTGCGTCGCCGATCTCGCTGGGCACGATCCAGAGCTTGTTGGCGTCGCCCTCAGCGATCTTCGGGAGCATCTGGAGGTACTGGTACGAGAGGAGCTTCTGGTCCGGGTCGCCGGCGTGGATGGACTCGAAGACCGTACGGATGGCCTGGGCCTCGCCCTCGGCGCGCAGGGCCGAGGCCTTGGCCTCACCTTCCGCGCGCAGGATCGCGGACTGCTTCTCGCCCTCCGCGGTGAGGATCGCCGACTGCCGGGTTCCTTCGGCCTGGAGGATCGCGGCGCGCTTGTCGCGGTCGGCACGCATCTGCTTCTCCATCGAGTCCTGGATGGAGGTGGGCGGTTCGATCGCCTTGAGCTCGACGCGGTTGACGCGGATGCCCCACTTGCCGGTCGCCTCGTCGAGGACTCCGCGGAGGGCGGCGTTGATCTCCTCGCGGGAGGTCAGGGTGCGCTCCAGGTCCATGCCACCGATGATGTTGCGGAGGGTGGTGACGGTGAGCTGCTCGATCGCCTGGATGTAGCTGGCGACCTCGTAGGTCGCGGCCCTCGCGTCGGTCACCTGGTAATAGATGACCGTGTCGATGTTGACGACCAGGTTGTCCTGGGTGATCACCGGCTGGGGCGGGAAGGGCACGACCTGTTCACGGAGGTCGATGCGGTTCCTGATCGTGTCGATGAATGGAACGACGATGTTCAGGCCTGCGTTGAGTGTGCGGGTGTAGCGGCCGAAGCGCTCCACGATGGCGGCGCTGGCCTGCGGAATGACCTGGATCGTCTTGATCAGGGCGATGAAGACGAGCACCACCAGAATGATCAGGACGATGATGATCGGTTGCATCGTGTTCCTCGTTGCCCTTCGGTTGCCGACGGATCGCGATGATCGAGGTCGAGATCGTGTGAGGGGCCGTACGTCTGTGCCTGGACGGTCTCGATCTCATGATCATCGACATCGAGTCTGACAGAACGTGCTCTGTCGTGTGGGTGGTTCGGTCACATGACGACTGCTGTGGCACCGTCGATCTCGACGACATCGACCTGTTGGCCCGGATCGAAGCTCTGGTCCCCGTCGAGTGCGCGGGCGGACCAGATCTCTCCGGCCAGCTTGATCCGGCCGCCACTGCCGTCGACCCGTTCCAGGACGACTGCCTGACGGCCTTTCAGTGCATCGATGCCGGTGGCCAGTTGGGGCCGGTCGGCACGGTGTCTGGCGGCGATCGGCCGGACCACGGCGATGAGCGCCACGGAGACCACGACGAATACGAGTACTTGGGCCACGATGCCACCACCGAGTGCCGCAACGGCCGCCGCGGTAACCGCTCCGACGGCGAACATGCCGAACTCTGGCATCGCTGTCAGGACGAGCGGGATGCCCAGTCCCACCGCGCCGATCAGCCACCACACCCACGCGTCGATGTCCACGTGGTCATGGTAGGACGGCGGGTGCCCCCGCGGACAGGGCGCAAGCGGACGTCGTGCCGGGCAGATTCCAGCCGGAGGGGTTCCGGTCCGAGGGGTTCCGGTCGGAGAGGATCCGTTCTGCCGGACCCGTTCCGTTCGTCGGACCGGTTCCGGTTCAGGAGAGCGGGAGTCCGTGGGCCGTGTAGCGGTCGCCGGTGTGCTCGACGATCAGCGGCAGGCCGAAGCAGAGGGAGAGGTTGCGGGAGCTGAGCTCGGTCTCCATGGGGCCCGCGGCGAGCACCTTGCCCTGGCGGATCATCAGGACGTGGGTGAAGCCGGGGGCGATCTCCTCGACGTGGTGGGTGACCATGATCATGGAGGGGGCGTACGGATCGCGGGCCAGTCGGCCGAGGCGGCGGACCAGGTCCTCGCGGCCCCCGAGGTCGAGTCCGGCGGCGGGCTCGTCGAGGAGCAGCAGCTCGGGGTCGGTCATCATGGCGCGGGCGATGAGGGTGCGCTTGCGCTCGCCCTCGGACAGGGTGCCGAATTTGCGGTCGAGGAACTCGGTCATACCGAGGCGGTCGAGGAAGGCGCGGGCGCGCTCCTCGTCGACGGCCTCGTAGTTCTCGTGCCAGGTGGCGGTCATGCCGTAGGCAGCGGTGAGCACCGTCTGCAGAACGGTCTGGCGCCTGGGCAGCTTCTCGGCCATGGCGACGCCCGCGATGCCGATGCGGGGGCGGAGATCGAAGACATCGGTGCCGACGCCTCCGAGTTGCTCGCCGAGGATCTTGGCGGTGCCGGTGCTCGGGAAGAGGTAGCTGGACGCGATGTTGAGGAGGGTGGTCTTGCCGGCGCCGTTCGGGCCGAGGATGACCCAGCGCTCCCCCTCCTTGACCTGCCAGGAGACGTCGTCCACCAGAGCGCGTCCGTCGCGGACCACGGATACGTCCACCAGCTCCAGTACATCGCTCATGGCGCGTTGTCTCCCCATGCAGTGTCGAGATCGTCGCGTGCCTGTGGGCACAGCTCCCAGGGAAATCTACGCCACCGCAAGAGTGCGTCAGGCGCTGGGCCCGCGTGCGGACAGGCCCCTGCTCCGTTCCCTAGGCTGTTGCCATGCTTTCGGAACCACGCTCAGGACTGCTGGCCGCTTGGGGAAACGCGCTTCTGGCGGGGCTTGTGTCGCCGGACGACGCGGCGCTCGCCATTGTCGGGGAAGACGCGGTGCACCGCGTGGAGGGACTGCCGGGCGAGACGGGGCCGGTCGGGCTCACGCTGGCGCTCGGGCGGTTGCGGGCACTGGGGGTGACCGGCTTCCGGGTCGCGCTGCCGGCCCCCGGGCATCCGCTGGGTCTGAGCGGTCCGCCGGACTTCAATGCGCGGGCGTTGGAGGCCGAGGAGGCGGTGGTCGCGTTCGGTGCGCCGTACGGGCTGGTTCCCGAGGTCCATGAGGTGGGGCCGGAGGGGGATCTGCACGTCGAGGTGGTGTGGCACTGTCTGCCTGTGCGGGAGGCGCCGCCGGCCGATGTGCCGTCGCTGGGTGAGGCGGAGCGGGAGCTCGCCGAGGCGTTGCGGGATGCGACGGCGGTGCTGTCACGGTTGGATGTGGCGGGTTCCGGGCCGGTGGCGGAGGCGGCGGTGGATGCGTACCGGGCGCGGACGGAGCGGGGGCGCGAGGTGCTGGCTCCGGGGTATCCGCCGCGGGCGGTGCGGGTGCTGGAGCTGGCGCAGCGGGTCGGGCTGCTGATCTCGGTGGCGTACGAGAACGGGCACGGCGGGGCGGTGAGCGCGTCGGAGATCGCGGCTCGGGGGGAGGCGCTGAGGCCGGTGGAGCGGGTGGCTCGGCGGGCGCAGGTTGCCGCGTACAACGCGTATGTGGAGGAGCGGGAGCGGTAGGCCCTGGGCGGCCGGCGGGGGCGGTCGTGCCCGGGCGTCCCGGGGTTCCGTTTTTGTCCTCAATCGCCGGACGGCCTCAAGAGTGCCGGGGTCAGCGTGGGTGCAGGGGTCGCCGGCCGGGCTCGATGCGCCCGGTCGGCGACACAGGGCCGTGGTCGGTCAGCCGTTCAGGCCGACGTTACCGAAGGCCGGGTTGAGCAGGCCGATCACGTTGACGGTGTTGCCGACCACGTTCACCGGGACGTGCACCGGGACCTGGACGACGTTGCCGCTGACCACGCCCGGGGAGTGGGTAGCGGCACCGTGGGCGCCCGCGCCGTGGCCGGTGGCGGAGGCCGCGCCGGCACCGGCGGCGATGATTCCACCGGCGATCACGGTGACGGCGGCGGCCTTCTTCAGGTTCTTCACTTCAGGATCCTCCTAGCGTGGCTGCGGCCAGCCGCCGCAGCACCCTGGAGAACGCCTCGGAGTCGAACAGGTTGCGCCGTCCAGGTGACATCCACCCGACAGTATGAATCTCAGTCCGGAGTGGCACGGTCCGCTTCGGTGCCGGTCAGCCCGCCGCCCCGTGCCGGACGGCCCAGAGGGCCGCCTGGGTCCGGTCCGAGAGATCCAGCTTCATCAGAATGTTCGAGACGTGCGTCTTGACGGTCTTCTCGGAGAGGACCAGGGCGCGCGCGATCTCGCGGTTGGAGCGGCCGTCGGCGATGAGGCCCAGCACTTCCCGCTCCCGTTCGGTGAGGGTGCTCCCCCGGCCCGTACCGCTGCCCGCGTCGTCCTGGGCGAGCAGGGCTCCCGCGACCTCCGGCTGGAGCAGGACGTGGCCCGCGTGCACCGAGCGGATGGCGCCGGCCAGGGCGTCCGGGTCGACGTCCTTGTATACGTACCCGGAAGCTCCGGCCCGCAGCGCGGGGACCACGGTGCGCTGCTCGGTGAAGCTGGTGACGATGAGGACCTTGGCCGGGTTCTCCAGCCCGCGGAGCTTGCGCAGGGCCTCGATCCCGTCCGTGCCCGGCATCTTGATGTCCATCAGGACGACGTCGGGACGGAGCTCCTCGGTCCTGGCCACCCCTTCCGCGCCGTCGGACGCCTCACCGACCACTTCTATGTCGTCCTGCACCTCCAGGAACGTACGCAGACCGCGGCGGACCACCTGGTGGTCGTCGACCAGCAGCACCCTGATGATCTTGTCAGCCACCGGGGACCTCCATCTCGATCGTGGTGCCCTTGCCGGGCGCCGATTCAACGGTGAGCCTTCCGCCGACCCCGCTCGCGCGGTCCCGCATCGACACCAGACCCAGGTGGCGGCCGGCCTGTCGGGTCGCCGCGGGTTCGAAACCGCTGCCGTCGTCGGTGATCCTCAGCAGTGTGCCGCCGCCGTGCCGGGCCAGTGTGACGCCGACGTGCTCGGCGCCCGAGTGGCGCAGCGCGTTGTGCAGGGCCTCCTGGGAGACGCGGAGCAGCGCCTCTTCCTGAGCGGCCGGCAGGGCCCGTACGCCCAGGCTCTCGAAGGTGACCCGGGCCGAGTGCGCACGGTCCAGGACCTGGATCTGGTTGCGGAGGGTGGCGATGAGGCCGTCCTCGTCGAGCGCGGCCGGGCGCAGTTCGATGACGGCGGCGCGCAGCTCCTCCACGGCTTCCGCGGCGAGCGCGGCTACCTGGTGGAGCTCGCCCTTCGCGCGGGCCGGGTCGCGGTCGATCAGAGCGGTGGCGGCCTGGGCCGTCAGCCGCAACGAGAACAGCTTCTGGCTGACCGCGTCGTGCAGCTCATGGGCGAGCCGGGAACGCTCCTCGGCGATGGTGAGCTCCCGGCTGCGTTCGTACAGCCGGGCGTTGGTGAGGGCGATCGCCGCATGCTGGGCGAGGATCGACAGCAACTCCTCGTCCTCGGCGGTGAAACCGCAGCTGCCCTCGGGTTTGGGGCAGCGCTTGTTGGCGAGGAAGAGTGCGCCGATGATCTCGTCGCCGTCCCGGATGGGCAGGCCGAGGAAATCGGACATGTCGGGGTGGGCGGCGGGCCAGCCTTCGAAGCGGGGGTCCTTGCGGACGTCGGCCAGGCGCTCCGGCTTCGCCTCGTGGAGCATCGACGCGAGGATGCCGTGCTGCCGGGGCAGGGGGCCGATGGCCTTCCACTGCTCGTCGCGGACGCCGTCGACGACGAACTGGGCGAAGCCGCCGTGATCGTCGGGCACGCCCAGGGCGGCGTACTCGGCGTCCAGCAGTTCGCGGGCCGAGGCGACGATCGTCTTCAGGACGTCGCGCACTTCGAGATGCCGGCTCATGGCGAGCAGCGCGGCACTCACCGCTGCGAGGCCCGACGGTGGGCGATGACTCATGGCCTCACCGTACCGGCGGGGGTACGGGCGCCGTATCGGCCTGTGGACGGCCACTGATTAGGGCGCGGGGACTAGGTCCGGCCGGGGTCGGATACGGCGGGCTCGGGTACAGCGGGTCCGGTCCTGTACAGAGGTCCCGTACCGGGCATAGAGCGGTCCGGTACGGGGGTCCCGTACCAGGCACAGAGGGGTCCGGTCCGGGGCAGGGCCTGGCCTGTCGGGCCAGGGGGAGGGCGTCCAGCTGCCCTCCGGGGGCCGGATCCTCACACTCCGAATTGCTTGAGCAACCGTCGGTGAGTTTGCTGCGCGGCCGGTGTGAGGCCGGGCATAGGACCCACGTCACTTACGAAGCCTGCTAGTGGATACATAAGTGCCACATCAGTGAGCATGAGCGCGAACCCCTGGGTTCGAGCGGAGTCGTGATCCACTACCCGGGATCGTACGTCACACCTTTGCCACGCCATTTTGCTGACGCTAAGAATTGCTCTCGTCCCCGACGGAGATGCGACCACATCGCCTCCCGTCTTCGTCCTCCGTGAGGACTCCCGCGATTCGAAGAGGTACGTCTGCATGTCCGAGTCCAGCATCCCCGGCCGTCGCCGTCGCCTGAACAAGACCCAGAAGCTCTCCGTCGCGGGTATCTCCGCCGTCGCCGTCGCCTCGCTCTCGTTCTCGCTCGTCCCCGCCAATGCCGAAGGCAAGCCTCAGGCCCGGACTCCCGAGTCCGCCGCCCCCGTGGTTCTCACTTCGGTCGCTGGTACCCCGGCCGCCAAGGCACTGCAGGCCAGCCTCATCGGGCAGCACACGACCGCCGAGAAGCTGGTGAAGGCCTCCGACCTCGCGCGGGCCAAGAAGGCCGCCGCGGTCGAGGCGAAGGCGAAGGCCGCCGAGAAGGTGAAGGCCGCCGCCGCTGCGAAGGCCGAGGCTGCCGCCGAGAAGCGCACCGGCACGCAGGCTGCCAGCCGTTCCGAAGTCCGTACCCCGGTCTACGCCAACAACCTGGACGGCTGGATCAGGGAGGCCCTGGACATCATGAAGTCGCGCGGCATCCCCGGCTCGTACGACGGTCTGCACCGCAACATCATGCGGGAGTCCAGCGGTAACCCGAACGCGATCAACGGCTGGGACATCAACGCGCGCAACGGCGTTCCGTCCATCGGCCTGCTGCAGATCATCAAGCCGACGTTCGACGCGTACCACGTTCCCGGCACGGCCTTCAGCCAGTACGACCCGGTCGCCAACATCACCGCCTCGGCCAACTACGCCGCCGACCGGTACGGCTCGATCGACAACGTCAACAGCGCGTACTGATCGAATCCGGACGTCCTCGGACGACCTGATGATCCGTGTACGCATACGCCGAAGGGCGGCACCCGCACGGGGTGCCGC
>NZ_JBHVFF010000283.1:0-11229 GCF_042801895.1 Streptomyces sp. NPDC057543
GCTGAAAAGTCAGCCTCGCCGGCGATTGAGGAGCGGGGGTCCGGGGGCGGCGCCCCCGTAACCCACTCCATCCCGCAGAAAGGCGGACACCGTGCAGCAGGAGCTCATCGCGCAGGCCAGGACGTGGCTCGCGGAGGATCCCGACCCCGAGACCCGTGACGAGCTCGCCGCGCTCATCGACGCCGAGGACCTCGACGAGCTCGCCGCACGGTTCGCCGGCACGCTCCAGTTCGGCACGGCCGGGCTCCGCGGTGAGCTGGGGGCCGGGCCGATGCGGATGAACCGCGCCGTCGTGATCCGCGCCGCGGCCGGACTCGCCGCGTATCTCAGGGCCGCGGGACACACCGGCGGGCTCGTCGTCATCGGGTACGACGCCCGTTACAAGTCCGCCGACTTCGCCCGCGACACCGCGGCCGTGATGACCGGCGCGGGCCTGCGCGCGGCGGTGCTCCCCCGCCCGCTGCCCACGCCCGTGCTGGCGTACGCGATCCGGCACCTGGGCGCCGTCGCGGGCGTCGAGGTGACGGCCAGTCACAACCCGCCGCGCGACAACGGGTACAAGGTCTATCTCGGTGACGGCTCGCAGATCGTCCCCCCGGCGGACGGCGAGATCGCCGCCGCGATCGCCGCGGTCGGTCCGCTCGACGGCGTGGCCCGCCCCGACGACGGCTGGGAGATCCTCGGCGACGAGGTCCTGGCCGCCTACCTGGCCCGTACCGATGCCGTGCTCGCCGCCGGATCGCCGCGCACCGCCCGGGTCGTGTACACCGCGATGCACGGCGTCGGTACGTCCGTGCTCACCGCCGCCTTCGACCGCGCCGGCTTCCCCGCCCCGGTGCTCGTCACCGAACAGGCCGAGCCCGACCCGGCGTTCCCCACCGTCGCCTTCCCCAATCCGGAAGAGCCCGGCGCGATGGATCTCGCGTTCGCCACCGCACGCCGTAGCGACTGCGACCTCGTCATCGCCAACGACCCGGACGCCGACCGCTGCGCCGTCGCCGTTCCGGACCCCGCCGCCGACGGCGGCTGGCGGATGCTGCGCGGCGACGAGGTCGGGGCGCTGCTCGCCGCCCATCTGGTGGACCGGGGCGCGGCCGGTGTCTTCGCCGAGTCGATCGTGTCGTCCTCGCTGCTCGGCCGGATCGCCGAGAAGGCGGGCCTCGGCTACGAGGAGACGCTGACCGGCTTCAAGTGGATCGCCCGTGTGGACGGCCTGCGGTACGGGTACGAGGAGGCGCTCGGTTACTGCGTCGATCCGGACGGCGTACGCGACAAGGACGGCATCACGGCCGCGCTGCTCGTCGCCGAGCTCGCCTCCGTGCTCAAGGAGCGGGGGCGTACGCTCCTGGACCTCCTCGACGACATCGCGGTCGACCACGGACTGCACGCCACCGACCAGCTGTCGGTCCGGGTGGAGGACCTCTCCGTCATCGCGGACGCCATGCGCCGGCTGCGCGAGCAGCCCCCGACCACGCTCGCCGGCCTCCCCGTCACCTCGGCCGAGGACCTCGCGCGGGGCACCGCGCAGCTGCCGCCCACCGACGGGCTGCGCTACCACCTCCAGGGCGCCCGCGTGATCGTCCGCCCGAGCGGCACCGAGCCGAAGCTCAAGTGCTACCTGGAGGTCGTGGTGCCGGTCGCCTCGACGGACGAGCTGCCCGCGGCCCGTGCGCGGAGTGCGGAGCTGCTCGCCGGGATCAAGCGGGACCTGGCGGCGGCGGCCGGTATCTGACCGGTCGCGACGACCGGCTTCACGTACGCATCAGGTGCGTGAAGCCGGTGTCCGGGCCCACGCAGGGCTGGAGGGTCAGGCCGCCCCAGTACATGCCGCGGGCCGGGGCGCTGCGGCCGAACAAGCACCGGCGGGTACTTCCGAGCCGGTTGCCACGCGCCGGTGAGGACCGGTCGTGGCCGCTCCTGGCGAAACGCTCTCGGTCAGTGCCTCCCGGCTCGGGTCAGGGCGTCCTCGGCCTGTGCGGCCAGGGTGGCGACGAGGTCGGCCGCAGGCGGGAGATCGGTGATGAGGTCGACCGCCTCGCCGGCCCATACGGGCAGCGGGGGAACCTCGCCTCGTGCCACGTCGTCCTGGTAAGCCCGTTGCGCCCGGGAATCCGCGGCGAGTTCCGCTTCCCGGCCCCGACACCTTCGGCGGTGTTGCGCGCCGGGCCTCGCCCATCCCGGGCTGCTCGCACCGCCCCCGGTGTCGTCCGGGCGGACACGGGAGAGTACAGCCGTCCCGCGCACGCGAACCGCGTGATCGCCCGGCAGACGGGGGACTTCCGGGTGATCAGGCGGACGTGGTGTGTTCACACACTCCGTCACTGATCGTCCCGGGTCGTCCCCCGCTCCGTTTCAGATCCACCACGTCGGCTACTTGATGTTGAGCAGCTGCTCCAGCGGGTCGATCGCGAAGTAGACGAGGAAGAGCGCCGCGGTGCCCCAGAGCAGCCAGTGGACCTCGCGGGCCTTGCCCAGGCACGCCTTGATGACCACGTAGGCGAGGAAGCCGGCGCCGATGCCGTTGGTGATGGAGTACGTGAACGGCATGACGGCGATGGTCAGGAAGGCGGGGATGGCGACTTCGTACTGGTCCCAGTCGATGTGCTTGACCTGGGTCATCATCAGGAACCCGACCGCGATGAGAGCGGGGGCCGCAGCCTGGAGGGGCACGATGGTGAGAACGGGGGTGAAGAAGAGGGCGAGGGCGAACAGGCCGCCGGTGATGACGCTGGCGAAACCGGTGCGTGCGCCTTCGCCGACGCCCGCGGCGGACTCGATGTACGTGGTGGCGGACGAAGAGGAGGCGGCGCCACCGGCGACGGCGGCCACACCGTCGATGAGCAGCACGCGGCCCAGACCGGGGACCTGGCCGCGCTCGTCGAGGAGTCCGGCTTCGGCGGTGACGCCGACGACGGTGCCCATCGTGTCGAAGAAGTCGGACAGGATGAGGGTGAAGACGAGCAGAACGACGGTCAGCGCACTGACCTGACCGAACGAGCCGAACAGATCGAAGTTGCCCAGGAGCCCGAAGTCGGGTGCGGCGACGGGCTTGTCGGGCAGCGAGGGCTCGGTCAGACCCCAGGACTTGATGTCGGCGATCCCGTTGATGACGACGGCGACGACGGTCATCGCGACGATGCTGATGAGGATGGCGCCCTGCACCTTGCGGACCAGGAGGACGATCGTCAACAGCACGCCGAGACAGAAGACGAGCATGGGCCAGCCGGTGAGGGTGCCTGTGCCGATCTGAACGGGCACGGTGGTGTTCGCGGCGTCCGGGATGCGGGTGACGAACCCGGCGTCCACGAAGCCGATGAAGGCGATGAACAGGCCGATGCCGACACTGATGGCCTGCTTGAGGGGTTGCGGAATGGCGTACATGATCGCCTCGCGCAGACCGGTCATCACCAGTACGCAGATCAGCAGGCCTTCGAGCACGATGAGGCCCATCGCGTCGTCCCAGCTCATCAGCGGGGCGATCTGGAAGGCGGTGACGGCGTTGAGACCCAGCCCCGCGGCCAGGGCGAGCGGCAGGTTGCCGCCCACCCCCATGATCACGGTCATCACGGCGGCAACCAGGGCCGTGGCGGTGGCCAGTTGGCCGGCGTCCAGCTGGTGGCCGAACTTGTCCTCGGTACTGCTGAGGATGATCGGGTTGAGTACGAGGATGTACGCCATCGTGAAGAAGGTGGCGAACCCACCGCGTATCTCACGGCCGTACGTCGAGCCGCGTTCACCGATGCGGAAGAACCGGTTGAGCGGTCCACCGGGTCTGGTCGTCGGCGCTTCGGCCGGGGCTGTCGTGCTGGTGTGCATGACTGTTTCTCCTGGACCTGCAAGTGCGAGGGAAAACATGGCAGTGGCGCCGGAAGCGTGTGTCAGTCGGTTGTACGAACACACATACGGCGCCTTGCGAGCGGATCATACGCGGCAGGAACGTGATCTCAATCGCTTTGCGGTATCCATTAGTTGGCCTTCTCGCACCGCCCCTGTCGGTTCCTCCAAAATCACCGACGACCTATCCAGCCAAACCGGGATGCGGGCGACAGCGGCCATGGAGTTCACCCCGGGTGACTCCTTACTCTCGGTCCGTGCATCCACCGCTCCCCTTCAACGCGCGCGCCGCCCGCATCCTGCGCGAGAAACTCGGGATGGCCCCCGGCCACGTCGCTTACGGCATGCGCGCCTCCTACGGCACGACCCACATCACCCCCGACCACATCACCGCGTGGGAACGCGGCACCGCACTGCCCACCGCCGCCGAACTCACCGCGCTGGCCGGTGCCCTGTGGTGCAACCCTCGCGAACTCATGGGCGCTCCCCGCACCTTGCGGGAACACCGTCTCGCCCGCGGACTGGCCGTCGAGGACGTCGCCCGCGCCACCGGCCTCGACCTCGACGCCTACCACCACATGGAAGAAGCCGGTCAATGGACCGGCGACAAAAGGCAGTCGGCCAAACTCGGCGCCCTCCTCAACCTCCCCCCACGCGACTTCATCGCCATCACCGGCCTCGAGGCCGAACTCGCCCGCCTCCTCACCGAAGCCGTCTCCACCCGCTGGCAGGCCCACATCCGCGCCATCGCCCGCCTCGTCTCCACGGACCGCCGCGACCTGCAGGACCCCCTGCGCGACATGCACCACGAGTACCAGACCCTCATGGCCGCCACCCTCAGCCGAGCCGGCGGCACCACCGCCTCCGGCGAAAACGGGCGACGCTACATCGACGACATCGTCAACCACTTCTGGGCCCGGCTCCCGGAGAACTAGGGCCTCTCGTTCGGGTCACACCGGGCTCGCGTGCCCCGGCGTGACCCCAACGAAAGACACCAGGTCCGCGTCCGCACAGGCCATGCCGCTTGATTAGGTAGACTGGTCTACCCAATCACGAGCCACGGGAGGCAGACATGGCCGAGGCGAGCGCCACGGGGCAGCAGCCGGGAAAGCGGCGGCGAGCAGGGCCCGCGCGGGGACGGATTCTCGAAGCGGCGGCGCGGCGGTTCTACGCCGACGGCGTGGCGGCGACGGGGATCGACACGATCACGGCCGAGGCGGGCGTGGCGAAGATGAGCCTCTACAACAACTTCGCCTCCAAGGCCGACCTCGTCCGCGCCTACCTCCAGGCCCGCCACGAGGAGTGGCTCGGCCTCTACCAGCGGCGCCTGGCCGACGCGCGGAGCCCGCGGGAATCCCTGCTGGCCGTCTTCGACGCCTACGCCGACCATGCCGATCTCGCCTACGAGCACGGCTTCCGCGGCTGCGGGCTGCTCAACGCGGCCGCCGAACTGCCGGCCGGGCACGAGGGCCGGGCGGTGGTGCGCCGTCACAAGGAGGAGGTCGAAAGCCTGCTCGCGGCCCATCTCCAGGAGCTGCTGCCCGGCCAGGACGAGCGGGCCCGGGCCACGGCGGAGCACCTGGCGTTCCTGCTCGAAGGGGCCATCGTGCGCGCGGGCCTCGAAGGCGACGGCGTACGCATGCGGCGCGCCCGCGACATGGCGGCGCGTCTGGTGGACGGCCTGTGACGCGGCCTGCCGGGCGCGCCGCCGGACCGGGGGCGGGCGCGCTCGCCGTGCTGCTGGCCTCGGTGCTCTGGGGCACCACGGGAACCGCGGCAACCTTCGCGACACGGGTGGGGCCGCTGGCGATCGGCGCGGCGGCGATGGGCCTGGGCGGCCTGTTGCAGGCACTGATGGCCTGGCGCCGCATCGCGCGGGTCCGCACGGAGCTGCGGGCGCAGTGGCGGACCGTGCTCATCGGGGGAACGGGCGTGGCCCTGTACCCGCTGGCGTTCTACACCTCGATGCATCTGGCCGGCGTCGCGGTGGGCACGGTCGTCTCCATCGGCTCGGCCCCCCTGGCCTCCGCCCTGATCGAGCGGATCGTCGACCGGCGGCGTCTGTCCCGGCGGTGGCTGGCCGGTGCGGCGCTGGGCCTGGCCGGCACCGTGCTGCTGTGTGCGGCAGAGGCGGCACAGGCCGGTTCCACAACCGGTACGGGCTCTGCCGGGCAGACCGTCACCGGTGTGGGGCTCGGGCTGGTCGCGGGCGCGACGTACGCCGTGTACGCGTGGGCGGCACACCGCCTCATCACCCGCGGCATCGCGTCGCGCGCGGCCATGGGGGCGGTGTTCGGGCTGGGCGGGCTGATGCTCGTACCGGTGCTGGTGGCTACCGGCGCGCCGCTGCTCGCTTCCTGGACGAACGCGAGCGTCGGCCTCTACATGGCGCTGGTACCGATGTTCACCGGGTACGTCCTGTTCGGCTTCGGCCTGTCCCGCGTCCCGGTCAGTACCGCGACCACCCTGTCCCTGCTGGAGCCCGCCGTGGCGGCCGTGTTCGCGGTCCTGGTCGTGGGCGAACACCTGCCCGTCCTCGGCTGGACCGGGGTCGTCCTCGTCATCGCCTGCCTCGGCGTGCTGACCGTTCCCTCCCGGCGTCGGCGTCCGACCGCCCCGTCGCAGGAAGCCCGGACCACGCCCGGCGGACCCGGCCCCGCGGCCGGTGGACACCGAATGCGCACGCCGCGGCACGAGGGATCGGGTTCGATCGAACGGGCGCGATGATTTCGAGGCCGTCGTCCGCATCCGGAAGCCGCAGTCCTCCGGCGACGGCAGCCTGCTGGTCGTGGGGAGACCGACGCCCGCCCGCACCCTCCTGGGCGAGGACCTGGTCGATGAACTCCGGCTCATGATCATGCCGGTGATCCTCGGCGGCGGTAACAACCTCACCCGCGATAGAGAGTGGATCAGCGAGCGGCGTCATGCGGCTTCGAATCCAAGGCGGAGGAGGGAAGCGACGCGGAGCGTCGTTGACCGACGACAACGCCGGAGACGGAGTCGCAGGGCGTCGGGAGCCCGCTCTCTATCGCGGGTGAGGTCGTAAGCCGGTCTTCCCCGACGACGGCGCACCGCACACCTTCGAATCGGTTTCGCCGGTCACCAGCGGCACGGGCGTGCAGGTGTGCACCTACCGGTCGGCCGCGACGGGCCGACCCGGCGGACGGGGCTGCCTCGCGACCGGGACCGCGACCGCCGCCGTACGTATGCCGGCGTCCGATCGTCGTACGCGCATGCTCCGGGCCGCCTCAGCCGATCGCGAGCAGCACCACCAGCAGCACCACGCCCACCACCGACGGGGCGATCAACTCGTACGCCCAACGCACCGAGACCGACGTTTCCGAGGACGCCGAAGGCTGTGCGGCCGCACCCGCACCCGCCTTCGCCCGCTCCATCAGCTCGCGGAGGTCCGCCATGGTCTGGTCGGCCGTCGCCATGCGGGACCCGCTGTCGCGGACATCGGCGTGCACGGACGTCCGGCCGTACGGGTCGTCCGCCGACTGCCGGGCCTGCCGCCTGGCGGCCTTCTTCCGCTGCCGCAGCGACACCGGCACCGCCCACAGCTGGTACTTGGCGCCGTCCTCGGTGAACAGCTCGCTCGAATATCCGGCCCGCAGATCGGCGGCCTCGGTCCACGGCACGGTGATCGTCCGGAACGGGTTACGGATCCGGATGCGCTGGTCGTTCGCGTACACGACGGGCCGCAGTGTGAACGCGGCGACCAATGGCACCACGGTCAGCAGTCCGGCCAGCGCCAGCCACGGCACCCGGCCGCCGCCCCGGACCACGGCGTCCCCGCCGATCCAGCAGATGAAGAGAAGCAGCAGGACACCCCCGACGATCCCGGCGGGCGACCGGAAGGCCCGATCGGCGTAGGTCGGCTCGGCGGGTGGTGTGGGGCTCGTCATGGGCCCGATTCTGCCTGACGCACGCAAGGGGCGTCGGGGCGGCCGCCCCGACACTGCGTGACCCTCGAAGGACCCCACCCCCTGTACAGGTCGCTACGCGCGTAGATATGCTCGTCTGGTGACCATGCCCACCACAGCTCCCGCATTCTCCGACGCGACCGCGTCCGACAGTGCGCTGCGCCGCTTCCTGCACGGGCTGCCCGGCGTCGACGCCGTCGGCCTCGAAGCGCGCGCCGCGTCCCTCGGAACCCGCTCGATCAAGACGACGGCCAAGGCGTACGCGATCGACCTGGCCATCTCGATGATCGACCTGACGACGCTGGAAGGCGCGGACACCCCGGGCAAGGTCCGGGCCCTCGCCGCCAAGGCCGTCCATCCCGATCCGACCGACCGCACGACCCCGCGCACCGCCGCGGTCTGCGTCTACCCCGACATGGCGGCGACCGCCGTCGCCGCGCTGGCCGGTTCCGGCGTGAAGGTGGCGTCCGTGGCGACGGCCTTCCCGGCCGGCCGCGCCGCGCTCGACGTCAAGCTCGCGGATGTCCGCGACGCCGTGGCCGCCGGGGCCGACGAGATCGACATGGTGATCGACCGGGGCGCCTTCCTCTCCGGCCGCTACCTCAAGGTGTACGAGGAGATCCTGGCCGTGAAGGCCGAGTGCGCGCGGGCGGACGGCACCGACGCCCGGCTGAAGGTGATCTTCGAGACCGGCGAACTCTCCACGTACGACAACATCCGCCGCGCCTCCTGGCTCGGCATGCTGGCGGGCGCGGACTTCATCAAGACGTCGACCGGCAAGGTCGGGACGAACGCCACCCCGGCGAACACCCTGCTGATGCTGGAGGCCGTGCGCGACTTCCGGGCGCAGACCGGCGTACAGATCGGCGTGAAGCCGGCCGGCGGCATCCGCACCTCCAAGGACGCGATCAAGTTCCTGGTGCTGGTGAACGAGACCGCGGGCGAGGACTGGCTGGACAACCACTGGTTCCGCTTCGGCGCCTCCAGCCTGCTGAACGATCTGCTGATGCAGCGCCAGAAGCTCAGCACCGGCCGTTACTCCGGCCCCGATTACGTGACGGTGGACTGATCCCCATGGCATCTGCATTCGAGTACGCACCCGCGCCCGAGTCGCGCGCGGTCGTCGACATCGCGCCCTCGTACGGCCTGTTCATCGACGGCGAGTTCACCGACGCGGCCGACGGCAAGGTCTTCAAGACGGTGTCGCCGAGCACCGAGGAGGTGCTCTCCGAGGTCGCGCAGGCCGGCGCCGCGGACGTCGACCGGGCCGTGCAGGCGGCCCGCAAGGCGTTCGAGAAGTGGTCGGCGCTGCCCGGCTCCGAGCGCGCCAAGTACCTCTTCCGGATCGCCCGGATCATCCAGGAGCGCAGCCGCGAACTCGCCGTTCTCGAGACCCTCGACAACGGCAAGCCGATCAAGGAGACCCGCGACGCGGACCTCCCGCTGGTCGCGGCGCACTTCTTCTACTACGCGGGCTGGGCCGACAAGCTGGATCACGCCGGTTACGGCGCGAACCCGCGCCCCCTCGGCGTCGCGGGCCAGATCATTCCCTGGAACTTCCCGCTCCTCATGCTCGCGTGGAAGATCGCCCCGGCGCTCGCCACCGGCAACACGGTGGTCCTCAAGCCCGCCGAGACGACCCCGCTCTCCGCACTGTTCTTCGCGGACATCTGCCGCCAGGCCGGCCTGCCCAAGGGTGTCGTGAACATCCTCACCGGGTACGGGGACGCGGGCGCCGCCCTCGTCGAGCACGAGGGCGTCGACAAGATCGCCTTCACCGGTTCGACCGCGGTCGGCAAGGCCATCGCCCGCCAGGCCGCGGGCACGGACAAGAAGGTCACCCTGGAACTGGGCGGCAAGGGCGCCAACATCGTCTTCGACGACGCCCCGATCGACCAGGCCGTCGAGGGCATCGTCACCGGTATCTTCTTCAACCAGGGCCAGGTCTGCTGCGCGGGCTCGCGCCTGCTCGTGCAGGAGTCGATCCAGGACGAACTGCTGGACGCCCTGAAGCGCCGGCTGTCCACGCTCCGGCTCGGCGACCCGCTCGACAAGAACACCGACATCGGCGCGATCAACTCCGCGGAGCAGCTCGCCCGGATCACCGCGCTCGCCGAGACCGGCGAGGCGGAGGGCGCCGCACGCTGGTCCGCCCCCTGCGAACTCCCGTCCTCCGGCTACTGGTTCGCCCCGACGCTGTTCACGAACGTCACCCAGGCGCACACCATCGCCCGCGACGAGATCTTCGGCCCGGTGCTGTCGGTGCTGTCGTTCCGTACGCCCGACGAGGCGGTCGCCAAGGCCAACAACAGCCAGTACGGTCTCTCGGCCGGCATCTGGACGGAGAAGGGCTCCCGCATCCTCGCGGTGGCGAACAAGCTCCGGGCGGGCGTCGTCTGGGCCAACACGTTCAACAAGTTCGACCCGACCTCGCCCTTCGGCGGCTACAAGGAGTCGGGCTTCGGCCGCGAAGGCGGCCGTCACGGCCTGGAGGCGTACCTCGATGTCCGATAACCGTCTGAGCGTCTTCAAGACCTACAAGCTGTACGTCGGGGGCAAGTTCCCCCGCTCCGAGAGCGGCCGGGTGTACGAGGTGACGGACTCCAAGGGCAAGTGGCTGGCGAACGCCCCCCGGTCCTCCCGCAAGGACGCGCGCGACGCGGTCGTGGCCGCGCGCAAGGCGTTCGGCGGCTGGTCGGGCGCGACCGCGTACAACCGCGGCCAGATCCTCTACCGCGTCGCGGAGATGCTGGAGGGCCGCAAGGACCAGTTCGTCCGGGAAGTGGCCGACGCGGAGGGCCTGTCCAAGTCCAAGGCCGCGGCGTTGGTGGACGCGGCGATCGACCGCTGGGTCTGGTACGCGGGCTGGACCGACAAGATCGGCCAGGTCGTGGGCGGGGCGAACCCGGTCGCGGGCCCGTTCTTCAACCTGTCCACGCCCGAACCGACCGGCGTGGTCGCGGTCCTGGCGCCCCAGGAGTCGTCGTTCCTGGGCCTCGTCTCGGTGATCGCCCCGGTGATCGCGACCGGCAACACGGCGGTCGTCATCGCTTCGGCGGACGCCCCGCTGCCGGCCCTGTCCCTGGGCGAGGTGCTGGCCACCTCCGATCTGCCGGGCGGCGTGGTGAACATCCTGTCCGGGCGGACGGCGGAGATCGCGGCACCGCTCGCGTCCCACCAGGACGTGAACGCCATCGACCTCACGGGGGCGGACGCCGCGCTCGCGAAGGAGCTGGAGATCGCGGCGGCGGACAACCTGAAGCGGGTTCGCCGCGGCGACGGTGACGGCGCCTTCGACTGGTCGGCCGATCCGGGCACCCACCGTCTGACGGCCTTCCTGGAGACGAAGACGGTCTGGCACCCGACGGGCGCGCTCGGCGTCTCGGGGTCCTCGTACTGACGCCTCGTACCGGCGCCTGGTACTGATCCGCGCGAGGACGCCCGCACATACGGCCCGCCCGCGCAAACG
>NZ_JBHVFF010000284.1:0-11186 GCF_042801895.1 Streptomyces sp. NPDC057543
GCGGGCGTCCGCCTATCCATGACCAAGGACTCCAAAAGGCCCGCGAGAGCCACGTACATAGCCTCCGCCCTTCACGCTGAGCAACGGGGAGGACTGGATACACTCCTTCACCTGAGAAGTGCGTTCGACCAGCGCGGGAACATGGACCCAACAATCCCCGTTCTCACTGGTCAGGGCATCTTCTGCCTCTGTGGCCAGCAGTCTGACAAGCCACCTCGTGAAAGCGCGAGGCTAACAGACGTCGACCTCAGCGAGTGCCGATTTGCGGGCGCGGTGCACTTGGACCAAGTGCGCTTGGAAGGTCAGTGCCCACTGGCCCACACTCCGAGGAAGGTCTGGTGGCGGCGCGGAGTTCCGATGCGCTGGACGCCACGGCGGACGCTGGCCGAGGAACAGCACTGGCGGGCGGCCCAGTCCGCAGCTGCGGATGGCTGGGCACCCGCACCGCGTGGGATTGAGGTGCTGGAGCCAGCCGCGCTGGCGCCGGTGTACCGGCAGCTGCGCAAGGCATTCGAGGACAGCAAGAACGAGCCTGATGCGGCGGACTTTTACTACGGCGAGATGGAAATGCGCCGTCACGAGACAAGTCGGCCTTTCAGCGAGCGGGCTCTGCTGACCGTGTACTGGGCTGCTTCCGGCTACGGACTGCGCGTCTCCCGCGCTCTGGGGTGGCTACTGGTCGCGATGACGGCAACGCTGCTGGGCCTAATGGCATGGGGCCTGCCCAAGGACGATCCGAAGCCGACCAGCACCGGACAGGTCACGGGCGAGCGCATAACGCTGATCACTGATACCCCCAAGCCGGTCAACCCAGACGGTCCTCTGAGCGAGCGGTTCACCACTGATCGGTTGGAGAAATCCATACGAGTGGTCATCAACTCGGTGGTGTTCCGATCGGGCCTTGACCCCGGATCTTGAACACGTCTATGCGGCTCGGGTCAGGGTAGTTGATGTTGAGTGGAAGGTGTTCTCGTAAGCGATCGGGGATCGCTGGCCGAGCCGGGAATGCCGGCGTCGGTTGTTGTAGCGGGACAGCCATGGGCAGGCGTCGAGGCGGGCCTCACGTTCGTTTGGCCAGCCCTTTCGCCCCTTCAACGTCTCCCTTTTGAAGGTTGCGTTGAACGATTCCGCGGCGGCGTTGTCCGCGCTGCTGCCCACTGCGCTCATGCTCTGGCGGACGCCGGCGAGGCGGCATTGCGCAAACCGTGGTCGCCGCCCGACTGGAACGGAAGGTGGAACCGGTATTCCACTCCGATTCTTTCGGGTATCGGCCTGGACGGTCTGCCCTGGACGCGGTGGAGAAATGCCGGGAGAGGACGTGGAAGAGGGACTGGGTGGTCGATCTGGACATCCAGAAGTTCTTCGACAGCGTCCCCTGGAACCTCATCGTCAAGGCGGTGGAGGCTCATACTGACGCCGTTTGGGTGAAGTTGTATGTGGAACGGTGGCTCCGGGCGCCACTCCAATTACCCGACGGCACCTTGCAGAAGCGGGACCGCGGAACCCCTCAAGGTTCAGCGGTCTCGCCTGTGTTGGCGAATCTGTTCCTGCACTACGCGTTCGACATGTGGATGGCCCGGGAGTTCCCCGACATCCCGTTCGAGCGGTATGTGGATGACGCGGTCGTGCACTGCGTCATGGAGCGTCAGGCCAGGAGACTGGTTGAGGCGATCGGGAACCGGATGGAGGAGGTCGGGCTGCGTCTGCATCCGACCAAGACCCGGATCGTCTACTGCAAGGACGCGAACCGGCGGGGCGCATACGCGCAGACGTCGTTCACGTTCCTGGGGTCCACGTTCCGAGCCCGTGCGGCCCGCAGCAGGCACGGGGTAACCTTCCGGTGCTTTCTGCCGGCGGTCAGCAAGGACGCCCTGAAAAGAATGAGTGCCGAGGTGCGCAGCTGGCGTATTCATCGGCGTACCCGCCACACCTTCGCTCAACTCGCACGGTTCATCAACCCGATCGTGCGGGGATGGATCCAGTATTACGGGGCGTACTACCGCTCCGCGCTGGAGCCCCTCCTGCGGCGCATCAACGCCTATCTGGTGCGCTGGATCCGCCGAAAGTACAAGCGGCTCGCGGGCTTCAAGAAGGCCAAGGAGTGCTTCCAGGGAATCACACAGCGATACCCAGGGATGTTCTTCCACTGGCGGTTTGCCCGTCACTTCTGGTGCTCAGGGTGACAAGAGCCGTGTAACGGGAGACTGTTACGCACGGTTCTGTGGGAGCCGGAGGGGGAAGTTCCCTCCGGCTACCCGACCCGACGTACTTCGTGTTCGGGGCCTCGGCGGTGAAGTCCCGGCCGATCAGGTCCGGCGCCTTCGCCGCGGCCGGGTCCGGGACGGTGGTGCGGTGCCGACGCCGCAGGCGCACACCCTCAAGGCCGATGGCCCGCATGATCCGGGCGACACGCTTGTGATTGACCGTCTGACCGCCCTCGTCGCGGAGCTCAGCGGTGACTCTCGGGGCTCCGTAGGTGCCGTCGGAGTCGCGGTGGACCTTGCGTATCCGGGCCGCGAGCCGCTCATCGGCGGCCTGCCGGGCCGCGCGGTCCGGGGCGGTGCGGCGCCAGTAATAGAAACTCGAGCGGGCGATGCCCAGGATGTCGCAGAGTCGCTTGACGCCGAACCGGCGCTGTTGATCCTCAACGAACTGGCAGCGGTTCACCAGCGCGTCCCTCCCGCGAAATACCGGGCCGCCTTGCGGAGGATGTCCCGCTCCTCCTCCAGCTCGCGGATCCTCTTCCTCGCGGCGGCCAGCTCCGCCTGAACCCCGTCACCGTCAGGCCGCGGCGCCGCCGCAGGTGTGGAGTGAGCGCCGGACCGGCGTCCGTCAGCGGCCCGGATCCAGTTCCGCAGCGTCTCGGTGTTCACCCCGAGGTCGGTGGCGACCGACTTGATCGTCGCTCCTGGACGGGACCGGTACAACGCGACCGCGTCCGCCTTGAACTCGGCGGGGTAGTGCTTCATCTCCACAGGGACTCCGTTCTCCTGGACCATCAAGATCCAAGTCTCTCCGGTGTTCAAGATCCGGGGTCAGGGCCCGATGTTCCTCAACCCCGGTTCTTGGGCACGCGCACCACGCGCCGTCGCTGTGGCCCGATGGTGGCGGTCTCGCTGAGTCGGTCGACGATCACGCCAGGGATGACCGTGCTGGTCAACGGGGCCGCCGGTGGAGTGGGCCACTTCGCGGTGCAATTGGCGAAATGGAAGGGGGCACACGTCATCGCGGTGGCCTCAAGTCGGCACGAGCAGTTCCTGCGCAAGCTCGGCGCCGATGAGTTCATCGACTACACCACGACGCAGGCCGCGGACGTGGTCAGCCTCGGAGCAATCTAGGCCGTGTCTCTTAACTGCGGGCACGCGCGAGGGGCTTCGGCCGAGCCTCGTAGAATCGTGGTGTGGCATTCATGAGCACTCCGCACTGCTGCTTCCACTGATCGGGAGGCTGTGAGGGCGATGCCGGACGGCATCGCCCTCCTCGGTATGCCTGCCGCGTGACCCGCGTTTCGGCGCTGCCCGCATCGAGGGCCGCCGCCGATCCGTCCTCCTTGGACGGCCATCTTCTGAGCGCGCGTGCAGGCACGGTCCCTTCCCTTCACCGTTGCCAGGAGTGTCTTGTGCCTGTTTCGCTTCCCCCTGCCCTCGAATCGTTCCTCGATCTCCTGCGCTGTCCGACGTGCGGCGCTTGTCTCCACCCCGGCCGCGGCGCGCTGCGCTGCCCGGCGGGCCACACCTTCGACATCTCCCGTCATGGCTATGTCAGCCTCCTGGCGGGCGCCCGTGCCACCAGCGGCGACGACGCGGCCATGGCCCGAGCCCGGGACCGGTTTCTGGCCACCGGCAGGTACGGGCCGATCCGCCGGATCGTGGCTCACCTGGCGGCCGACGCCGTGCCCGGGCAGAGCACCGTGGTGGACGTGGGGTGCGGCACTGGCTACTACCTGGCCGGCGTCCTCGAGCAGTTGCCCGGTGCCCGCGGTCTGGGTCTGGACACCTCGGTGCGCGCCCTGCGCGCGACGGCCCGTGCCCATGAGCGAGCAGCCGCTGCGGCCTGGGACGTTTTTCGCCCCCTTCCGCTGGCCGACGGGATGGCCGACGTCGTGCTGGACGTGTTCGCCCCGCGCAACCCATCCGAGTTTCACCGGGTGTTGCGCCCGGGTGGTCGGTTGGTTGTGGTACGTCCGACTGGGCGGCACCTGCTCGAATTGCGCAGCCAGGTGCCCGGAATGGTCGCGATCGACCCGGCCAAGGAACGTCGTCTGCACAAGGTGCTGACCCCTTTTTTCGAGGCCGCGGGTACCAAGCTGGTGGAGTACGTCACGTCCTTGACCCGACCGGAGGCCCTTGATCTGGTGGGGATGACGCCGAGCGCACGCCATCTGAACGGTTCGGACCTGGGCGATTACGGTCTCGTGCCCGACCAGGTCACCGTGTCCGTGCTGGTCACTGCCTACCGGCCTCGGTGACCACAAGCGGGCGCACGCGCCTACTGACGGACGAACAGTGGGCACGCCTGGCGCCCTACCTTCCCTGTAACACGGGGAAGGTGGGCGCCCGTTCGCCGACCACCGCCGCGTCATCTGCGATCTCTCGGTTTCGTGTCAGTGAATGGTGTGACAGTGGCGGGTTCCCTGTGTGTTGCCTGGATGTACTGGTCAGTGAGTCATACGTCGGGCTCGCCGGACGTGCTGCCGCTGTCATGAGGTGAGAGATCGGGGGTGTCGGTGCTGTCACCGGGCTGTATAGGCGCAGGTCGCGTACTGACACGAAATCGAGAGATCGCATTCAGGGCCCGTGGATCCGTCAGGCTGTGGACACGGGCGGCCGGGCGTGCCGTCCCGTACTGCGCTGCTGCTGCCGGTGCACGACCCATCGGACCAGCGGCAGCAGCCCCAGCCATACCACCAGCATGACCGGAACGTTCGTGAAGTCGCCCACGACCAGGGCCGGAAGCGTGCACAGGGCTGCTCCGGCCGCTTCCTTGCCCCGCGTCACGAGTGTGGCGGGCAGGGCCTGCACGGCGTGGCGCCGGGCTCGGGTCAGGGCTGTGCCTCCCGCGTACAGGCCGTACGCGCCGCCGGAGAGCACCGCCAGGGCGAGCGCGCACACGAACGCCGGCTCCCCCTGTGGGGTATCGGCGGTCTCCTGGGAGATCTTGCCCTGCCGTACCGCGGCCGCGTAGTCCCGCCACAGAGTGACCGTCACGTTGTCACCGGGGCGCAGGCGCTTGAGCAGCGGCTCCGAGGCGCCCATGTCGATGCGGTGGGGCACCTGCGTCGGGCCGTTCAGATACAACGTGTACTGCGATGACTTGGCTTGCTCCTTGATCACCGTGCGGGTCACTGTCGCGTCGTACGAGCGCAGGCAGTCGTCGTGGGGAGAGGACAGGGCAGTGCACGGGGTCGCGGCGCGAAACGCTTTCTCGTCCTCAATCAGGTCGGGTATGGCGGCCAGCCCCGTGGCGCCGAGGAGGAGCATCGTGATGCCGAGCAGAGCCGCGCACAGCCCCCATACGCGGTGCCAGACGATACGGCGCCGCACGGCACCCGGCTCGGGCGGCAGGCGGAGGCGGTGGCCAACGCGCGGATCAGCGTGCGGCGTCATGAAGGCGTCCCCTTCCATGCCCCACCAGCGTGAGCACGGCCACGGAGACGGTCGCCGCGGCCCCCGTGGACAGTGCGTCCGCGACGTACCGGCCCAGCTCCGGCCGCAGGACGTCGACAAGGGCGAACAGCACGACAGCCCCCGCGGGGCCCGCTGCGACCGCTGCCAGCCAGGAGCGGTGGCGCGCCCAGAACCACTGCACAAGCCCCAGCCCGATGAGGGGAGCCACGGACAGCTGCGGCTCGTCGAGGGCGGCGCTCGCGGTGTAACCCAGGCCGCTGACCGCCCAGCAGACCGCGGCCACGAGCGTCGCCTCGCTCCAGGAGATGGCCCGGTCCACTACCGCCGCCGCTCATTCACGGCCCGGGTCCGACGGCGTTCCCGCCACCGGGCGGCACAGGCCGCCACGATCGAGCCGACCACGAGCGGCCCGGCGACCCAGCGCATCACGTTCGCCGACCACCCCGGCTCTCCGCCTACCATCAGGGTCACCGTCTCGACGACGAGGGAGATCCCCAGCAGAACAAAGCCGAGCCCCCAGGCGCGGACCACCCACACGGGCCCCTGGATCGGCTCCGGTGGCCGGCGAGGCCGGAACACGGCCCGCCACCCCAGCCACACGCAGCCCAGCCCCGAGGCCACGACGAGCACGTCCATGGCCCTGTCGAACACCTCGGTCACGGCCCCGAGCATCCACGCCTCCCTCTCCTGCTTCCCGCGGACCTCAGCACGCCAAGACCGCCACCGGCTCATCATGATGACCGCCCAGACGCGCCCCCTCATCCACCGAGTACGGCAGACGGCCCGCGCGACTGCTTTCCGGCACCCGGCAATGTGGATGACGACAGCCCGGGCTTCGTACGCTACAAGCAGCGTTTGCCTGCCGGTGTGGACAGCAACACCGTTGCGTTTGAGTCTTGAGTGGCGGGTCAAGCCCCGGTGAACTAGGCAACGGGACGCCCTGATAGGGGTCGTTACTCCTCGTGCGGCATGGGTGCCGGTTCGGCCTCCTCCATGCGGCGGTCGGTCCAGTACTTCTCTACGTCGCGCTGATCGTGCTGAACCTCGGAGGTCGATGTGCCGCCCCCGGGCTCAGGCGGAGAGGCGGGGGACTCGGACGTGTCCTGACGGAGTGCGACGACGGTGGCCACAGCCGCAGCGACGCCTGCGGTGACGACGAGGGCGCGGATGCCGGAGCGCTTCATGGGGCGACCTCCTTGGCGAGTGCGGAGCCGTACGGGAACGGCGCTCCGGCCGCGGGCTCTACCGGGCCGCCACGCGGCGCTTCCCCGCCCCGGCCTTGGCGGTTCGGGATGGCCCGGGGGAGGCTGGAGAGGGGGCAGGAGGCCGTCATGCGCGTCCAGAATATCCAGATCGGCGAGACCTACCAGGTCAAGGTCCCCCAGCGACTGCCGCCGGCCCTCCGCCACCGTATCCCCCGCACCCATGCCGACTTCGCCGCCGACATGCGACTGAACCTGCGCCGCGGCGACCGCTTCGACCTCACCGTCACCGGTACCGACCCCGAGGGCGCCACCGTCGACGGCTACGAGGCCACCACCACCAACCGGGTCACCCTGCGCCTCACCGCCGACCAGATCGACGCGGTCAAGCTGGACGCTGTGTATCTCTACGCCGACCTCGGGGACGAGGAAGTTGTCCGGGTCGGTGCAGGCCCACGTGCACCGGTGCGCCGCTGAACGCTCCTACTTGCCCGGCTTGAACGCGCCTTCCGCCGGGTGTGCGAACGTTTTTATCGTGGTCTTCTTCCCGGCCGCGGTCCCCTTGAGCGCGAGCTGCCCGCCCATCATCCGCAAGTCCAGGTAGAAGCGCACCACGCCCCGCTCGGTCTTCAGACCGTGGATGCGGGAGTCGATGTAGCCGAGCTTGTTCAGCTTCTGCCTCACCTGAATCGTGGTGGGCTTGTTCAGGCCCGTCAGCACCTTGGCTATGCGTTTGCCATGCTCACGCCCCTCACACGCTTCCACCCCGTTCAGCTGGGGCTGCTCAGGCGTAGCAGTGGGGGACGGCACGTTTGTGGGGGGCCTCTCGTCCACCGGCAGGAGCTCATTCGGCCGTGTGGGCGGATGCTCATCCGGGCCCGGATCATCCGACTCTGTCGCCGCCGGAGCATCCGGCACGCACGGCGCACCCACCCGCTTCAGCATTTCCATCAACGCGACCTGCGCATCCGGGCTCGGGCTGGTAGCCGGCGCCTGCGCGCCCACGCTGTTCGCGGTGGTCTGCTGCCGTCCCCCGGCCTGCTCGCTGCCGCACGCAGCCAGCGCCACCACCGCGAGCGCTGCCGTCCCCGTGCCCGTAAGAACTCTGTTCAGCGTCATGAACACACGGTCACGGAACAGCCTGACATCACGCATGAGCACGCGTACTCATGTGCACCCCGCCAGGCCCCGTAGAGGCGTGGTCGGGCCGGACATTCCTCCCAGCGCACCTTGTCGCCCTCTGCCCCGGAGAAGAAGGCGGGAAGGGACGGTGGGCGGGTGCACCGAGGCGGACCGACGCAGTCGGGGGCAGCGGTGACGGCCCACGCGGCCGCCACCGTCAGGCGGTCGCGGAGGCCGGGTGCCGCTGCTCCCAACGCCTAGTCAGTGAGCGCGGGCATCGCCATTGTTCCGTCAGACCGCCCACTCCAGTCCGAGGGCGGCCAGCGCCCGGAGCTTCTCCGAGGTGAGTTTGGCACGCCTCGACTTCGTGTTCGAGAGGAACACGCCGAGTTTGACTTCGGTGCCGTCTTCCAGTCGCTCTACGTGCCCCCTGGGGACGGTCACGGAGCCGGTGCGGGCTTTGTACTGCGTCAGGGCTGCTACGCCTCGCTCGAACGCCCCCGTGCCGCCCTTGGATGGCTTGGCGGGCGCCTCCGGCTCCGGGGTCAGCGGCGCGATGGCGAGTCGCTCTAGGCGTTCGCGTTGTCCGTCTGTCAGGGCCTGCCAGACCTCGGGCTTGCGCTGCTTGGCCAGCCATTTCCCGATGTCCATGCCGTGGACGGTGACGCCGGGCAGTACGTCGGCTTGGCCCTCTTCGTCGCGTACCAGCTCGCGGAGCGCGGCGTAGTGGCGTTGCCAGTCTGCTGGCCACGTCGGGTTCCAGTCCGCGTCGACTTCGCGCAGTGCCGCCTCCCATTCGGGGTGCCCGTCCAGCGCACCAGGGCGGCGGAGGTTGGACAGCCACTGGCCGATCGGCCGGTCCAGGGCGGTCGCTGGACGTGGGGCGCACAGTGTCCAGTGTTCCTCGTAGTACGCCTTCGCGGCTGCGAGGTTCTCCTGGAACCGCTCATCCGCAAGGGACCAGACCATGCCGAGCGTCTCCAGCCGCCCGGCGCGCTGGCCGGTCATCTGCCTGGCTCCGTAGGCTCGTCGTTGTTCTGCGACCCACTGCCCGAGCGGAAATGCCCCTTCCCGGTGTCCGTAGGGCGCTCGGGCGTTCCCCTCACGCTCGGTGTATTTACGTAGCGCTGCGTAGCCTCTGGCCCAGTCTTGACGTTCCGTGTCGATCACGTTGAAGGACACCCACTCCGCGACCATCACCGGGTCACGCGGAGCTGCGAAACGCAACAGCAGGCGGGATTCTTCCTCGCCTTCCTCAGGCGGCGGACCGATGTACTCGGACGGCTGAGCCACGTCCTTCTGCGGCTCCTGCGGAATCGCCAGCAATTCCACGGCCTCTTCATCATGAGCCCGAAGACCTTCAAGAACCTTCACCAAAGGCCGATACGATCCCGAAGTGAACATGTCTTCCGGCTTTTCTCCCGGCTGGAGAAATACCGGCACGATCAAAGAGGCGAGCTTGCCTTGTCCCGGCTTCTGCCGCAGCGCCCGCCCGATGGCCTGGACGATGTCGTGCGGCGCCCCCTTCGGGTCCAGCAGGGCAACGCTGTCCACGGCTCTGATGTCGACGCCCTCCCCGAGGACGCGGCAGTTCGAGAGCACGGCACGCCGCGCGGTGGAGCCGAACCCGCCCAGGACGTCCCGCCGGCGCTCGGGGACGTGCTCGCCGCACAGCCAGTCCGCCCACATCCGCGCCGGGTACCGCTCCGGACTGTCGGCATGCAGCTTGGCAGCCACACGCTCCAGGCCCTCCGCGTATGCCTGTGCCTCTATGGTCCGGTGGTGGAAGGTGATGCACGTCTGGAGCTGGTGCTGCTCCATGGTGTGCAGGAGAGCGGCCTGGAGCGCCCCGAGCCGCTGCCCACGCACCTCCTCGCTGCGCCGCTCCTCGCCCATCAGCCGCTCCGGGGTGACGACCGGGTCCTGGAGCTCCAGCACGATGATCTGGTAGCGCGCAAGCAAGCCGCGGGAGACAGCCGACGCCAGCGAGAGCTTGTAGAGGACGGGCCCGAACACGGCCTCGTCGTCCATGGAGGCCGCCATCTCCTTCGGCAGCGCCTCCCGCACCCCTTCGGCGACCTCCCAGTTCGGCCGCTCCTGCCAGATCCGCGGCGTCGCCGTCAGATACAGCCGCCGGTGCGCCGGGATGACGGTCTGGTCGTGGATGTCCGCCCACGCCTTACCCATCGAACCTGAAGTTCTGTGGGCCTCATCGACCACCGCGAGGTCCATCGGGGCCAGTTGCTGCCCGTAGGCGCCCTCGAAAGCCTCCGCGAGGACACCGAGGCTGGCATACGTCGCGTAGACGGTGACGGGCCCCGAGCCGTGCCACAGGGCCAGCTGTACGGGGTTCGTGGTGGAGCGCACCTTGAGGCTCCACAGCCCGGGATCGTCCTGGAGCGAACAGACGGCAACCGCCGGCCCCTTGTGCCCGGCGTCGTGCCACGCCTTCACCGTCTGCGCCAGAAGGTCCAGTGTCGGCACCAGAACGAGAATGCGCCCCTTGGGCACAATGCGCTTTGCCGACGCCGCCGCAATGATGGTCTTTCCCGTTCCGCACGCGGCGTGCACCTGCCCGCGCAGACCATTGAAGGGAATGCCGCCCGGCGGGATATCGAGACCACGCACAATGGCGGCCACGGCCTCAATCTGGTGGTCACGCAGTTTCACGGCCATTCCCGGGTTCTCCTTTTCGCGGAATGAGGCGTGCAATCAGAAATGAAAGTCCGGCGCAGCGAGAGGGGGCGAGGGTGGTGGTTTCTAATCCCAGAGTCTACACAGTTAACCCTGTGATGCATCACTGGCATGCCATGTTCCCGCCCTAGGGTGATACATGACCGAATCCCGCCCCATGGCGTTGGGTCGCGGTGCATGCTGACGGGGCGTTGGCGAGCTTGATCGTGCGAATCTTGGGAGCAGGGGAGGGGTTCGGGTGGAGCGCAGCGGAGCCCGTCACTACGGTGGGGCCGGCACTCCGTCAGGTCAACGGTCCGTCACTTTCACTGCGGGGAGTAGCTGGGATTCCCAGTCGCTACACAGGGCCAGCACGTGATGCACCCTCACCCTGTAGCCAGCCAAGGAGTCTCGCTTGCGAGGCTCCCCGCAATTCGCGCTTGCGCGAATTGACGCCCTTTCAGAATTCCGTTTACGGAATTCATTCCCGCGTTTACGCGGGAATTCCGAATTGCGCTTGCGCAATTCGCACTCTATGCAGCGGCTTGCCGCTGCATATCCC